>JBPCVD010000668.1:0-8485 GCA_051010815.1 Rubripirellula sp. | reverse complement strand
GGATAGTGATTGGCTCACAGCTTGTCGAACTCGGTCAGCCACGTCGTTGCATCCGCCACGTCGAGCTGTCGCGTCACGAACTTGGCGACATCCGCATGCCGGATCAACGCTGCAAGAGATTGCCAGGTGCCTCGCTGCAGATAGGCTGCCGTCAGATCGAACAGCCGACCGACAGCTGTCTGTGAAATCGTCCAACCAAGATTCCGATGGGTCAACACGCCACAACCGCGAAGCTGCACTTCCACCGGTCCCACTTGTGACTCATCCGTGACTCCCACGGTCACTTGGTCGGCCGAAAACTCTTTGGCGAACAGGGCGAGTGACTCGGCCACGGCCGTCGCCTGATCAGCGATATCCCCTGCGCCGATCAGCTGCTGATCATCAATCGGTAAATGGTGATTGTTCCAGCCTTGCGTGTCGACGCAACCGAATTCATCAAATCGGAACGAGGCGTTTTGTGGAGCTGCGACAAGCGAGATCAATTCACTATCAAGCGACCTCAACATTGCCACAAGTGCGTCACTCAAATCGCTGGCACCGACCAACACGACCTTGCGAGAAGAATGACAGTTCTCCATCAAAATCGCATCTCGGCGAGACCAATGTGGATCAGCCAAACCTGCCGCATCGAGTGACGCGAGATACTCATCGAAGAGACGACTGAGCAACTTCCACCGCCGCTTCTCTGCGTCGGTCTCTGCCGCCTCCACGACCTCGCGAAACGAAATCTGGTTCGCCGAGAGCTCCTCGTGCAAACGCCTGAGAGTTCCGGCCAATTCCAACCACGGCCCGACCGGCTCGGGGGCTGGAATCGTCGGCAGTAGTGGTGCCAGATCATCGGGATGCTGTTCTCGCAGCACGCGCGCCCAAGCCAGAGTTTGCTCCAGCTCCAATGCGACCGGTACCGGTGGTTGATAGAGACGTTCCGCTAGCTGCCCAATCGTGACGACTACCGGCGGTACGTACTGAAGATCGAAGGCCTCCATCTCCCGATACAGGAGTTCCTCGAAACGACGAACGCCGTGCGAAGAAGGCAAGACGCAGACTAGCGAACTCAAATCACAGCGGTGACGATTCGTGTGTCGCTCGCGAAGCAGTGCGGCCGCGCGGGGCAGCAACGGCGCATCCCAACCGAGGTAAAGAGTTTCGCAGGTGGTGGAAAAGAGTTTCACGTTTGGGGGTGGGCCGCAGGTGATTGAATCACTTGGAAAATATTCAGACAAAGCCGCCCAACGCTTTTGGAAACCCGGGAAGAACGGGGGTTCTGGAGCATTTGGCGGCGTCCAATGCTTCCTACAAAGTCTCGCCAACCGTTTTGACACGTCTGGTCAATGGTCAGCGTGAATTCTCTCAAATTCTGGCGGTTCGCCAATCACTCGTCCTGCATTTCCCGTGACTTTCTTCCCCACCCCTCCAATGCGTCCCTGGCCCAATCCGACGGGGTCGGATCGCGAAAACTGCACTGGCTTGGGAAAATCTGCGGCCTGTACTGAATATCCGGGCCGCTCTCTGCCGATACCTCAAAGGTGGGTTTCCACGGGAAAAGGCGTGCGCATGGAGGCGCATCGAAATGATTCTATGGATCTTGAAACTGATTAGCAGCGTTCGGCGGGCGATCGCTGGGCGAAAGTATCCGCACCAATTGGCCTGGGCGGTCGCGTTCGGCCTGCTGCTGGGTGTCGTTCCGCATGGCAACTTGCTTGCGGTCGCGATCTTGCTGGTCGTCCTATCGCTGAAGATCAATCATGCGATGGCAGGCCTGACGGCGGTGGGAGCGACTTTCCTCGCCACCAAGCTCGATCCCTATTCGCATGAAGTCGGCAATTTTGTGCTGACACATCCGCAACTGAACCAAACTGCCAACACCGCGTGGTCGTTGCCTCTGGTTCCCTGGACTGACCTTAACAACACGGTCGTCATGGGAAGTTTTCTGATTGGGGTCGGCGCACTGGTACCGGTCTTCTTTGTCGCCTACCCCGTCTTCCGCCTGATGGCTCCGGCCGCCGAACCGACGCCACTGTCGGAACTGCCAAACGAGAACGAAACGGTCGACAACGAATCAGAAACCGTCGCGACCGATGACACGCACCAGGTTGTCCTGATCGACCATGGTCACGACACTCCCGCGCGTCCGCACGCAGATCGTGAAGTCCAAATGCAGACCACATCCGATCGAGATCTTCGCGACGAAGAAGAGCTGCTTGACTTCATCGAGATTGAAGATGAACCGGATCAGCGCGTTGCAATCGAAACAAGGATCGATGTCATCCGCATGACCGATCACCGCGCGGCCACCACCGAAGCTGACGTGGAAGCGTCCGACCCGAACGATCCGCAACCGATGGACGAAGCGCTGAATTACTTGCTTCGCCAATTGCGTGACTCCCAGCAAAGGAAAGCGGCATGATTCGCTGGCGTTTTGTACTCACCCGACTGATTGTCATCATTGCTGTCCTCATGCTTCTTCGTTGGGGGCTCGGACCGGTGGCGCAGTACGTCACCATCCGAGGGCTCGAATCCGTCACCGGTGCGAAGGTTGAAATCGCGAACACGCGAGTTGGCCTCTTCCCGCCTCGCATTCAGTACGCTGGCTTCCAAGTCGCGGACCCACGTGACGAGAAAGCAATGCGAGATGCATTCCGTGCTCAAAGCATTGACCTCGTCATCGATGGCGACGCCTTGCTGCATCGCCGTTGGGTTGCCCGCGATGGACGCATCACGGGAATCCAGATCGGCGCGCAACGGGAGTCGTCCGGGCACATCGCTCGTCTGGATGAGCAATCGGAAACCTCCGACGGCCCCTCCATGCTAAGCCGGCTCGTCGGTGCAGCGTCGAATCAACTGACAAGCCAAGCCGAGGAGGCCGTCCTGGACCTGGAAACGGTCAAGCGCGGAAAGGCGATCCGCATCAAGTGGGAACGAGAGTACGAAGGTTTGGTGGAACGCGCACGCAATCTCGAAAAACAGATTCGTACCGTTCGCAACCAAGTCAGAAGCATTGACAATCCGTTGCGGGATTTGCCGGAACTCGAACGCACGCTGGCTCATGCTCAGTCGGCTCGAGCTCAACTGGCGAGCGTCCGACAAGACATCGACTCCCTGCCCGGTCGCCTACAAGCAGACCTGGCTCAGCTCGACGAAGCCAAGCAAATCGATTTGGAAAAAGTTGATCAGTACGTCCCCGGTGACCTGACGTCAGCCGGTGATTTCGGGGTCGACATGATGGCCGAAGCGGTCCGCAGTCAAATCGAACAGATCCGGTCTTACCTTGATGGCGGCCGAACACTCGCGAACTACACCATCGTCGCGCCGGAAAGCACGCGTATCCGAGGTGTCGATCACGACTTGGACCGACTCGATCGCCCCGGTGTGCTGGTTCGTCGTTGTGAAGTCGCCGGCTTCATGCGAGCAGATGGCCAGCAATACGAGATGACCGGGATTCTGGAAAACCTGACGCCTACACCCGAATCACTTGCGGAACCTACTCGTGCGCGACTTCGACTCGAAGGGCCCGAAGTGGTACGAGTGGAGTACGTGCGTGATCGACGCGGAAACGCAGACGTTGATCTGTTGACCCTCCATTGGCCGCAAACCGACGCCAAACCACTTCGCCTCGGTGACGAAGACGATGCAAGCATCGCGATCAATGGCGGACTGCGTGAACTATGGGTTCCAGTTCGTACTGAAGGTGACCCACTCGAAGGTCGTTTGGTCAGCAAACAAACGGGCGTCGAGATGGACCTCCGCACGGATCCGCAGTTTGATTCGTCAGCCGCAGTGAAATCGCTGCGTGAAAGTTTGGCGACAGTCGATCGAATTGAAATGGACGCTAGCTTCACCGGCACATGGAAAGACCTCGACTTGAATCTGAACACGAACCTTGGACAGGTGTTGCGACGCGCAAGTCGCGATGCGATTCGCCAACAAGTTCGTGCATCCCAAGATCGCTTGGCCGCGAAGGTCGAGAAGACTCATCTGGATCAAACGCGTGAGTTGCAACAGTGGCTGGGAAGTCGGCAAAGTGAAGCAAGGTCTTTGCTTGCGAGCGCTGACAAGTCGATCGAAGAGATGAGTCAGAAGGTGCTTGCCGAAGTCGGCAGTGCTGATGCTTATCTCGGCAAACTTCGTGGCGCCATACGAGGCAAGCTTCGCTAGACAAAGACACGTCGATCGCACCTGGACTCTGAATCGTTGGGGTTCGATTCCACGATCGTTGCGTTGCTGCAAGGATCCACGCTGAACCGGGAAACCATCACATCAAGAAGGTGCCGTTTCCCTCGGATTTGGTGGTCATGTTGTGGTGTCGCGAAAACAGTCGATCGTAGCTGAGGTCAGTCGTATCTGAACTGCGTCGCCGTTCAGTTCAGTCGCCGTTCAGTTCAGTGGTCGTTGAACTCAGTCGTCGGAGAGGTCAATCAAGCCCATGAACAACTCCTCCTCAGACTCCTTCCCGATCAGGTCGTCCTGTTCGCGTAGGACGGCGAGGTCGATTGCGACACACTCTCCCTTGCGGGCTTGACCACGGGCCTCGTCGATCGTGAAGCAGTACGTGACCGAACGGCCACACTGATCACAGTAACGCTGCGTCTGATCATCTCCGAATGGCTGCAGAGCATGCCATTTCAGTGGGCATAACACTCCGACATCACGTCGCGAACACGATTCGATCGGGGCGCGTGCGAGCAGGGAAACCCACTGCTCATCAAGACCATCGACGATCTGGTCGCGACGAACACGAAGCTGCTCAAATCGACTCGTGGCCGGATCGAGTCCGTGCATCGCGAAATCGATTCGCAGAAACTCACCTCGCGGATCTCCTTGGTCGTCGAGCCAGTCGGCGTACACTTGCCGTGGAACTTCGTCCGTAAGGTCAAACAAAACTTCCCGGATGAAAGAGATTTCATCGGCGTAGTCCGTCATCAACCCAAAGAGCATCACGTTCTCCCCTGGCCAGCGAGTCGTGGACGTGTTCATGACGTCGCCGTGTTGAGAACGCGGCACGCCTTGAACGGATCAAGGTCAAGTCATCGGCGTGCTCGGCAACAAGAAAGAGCACTGTCTGACTCTCATTGTCGTACTGACCTTGGAGCCAGGCAAGAACTTCAGAATGGGAACTGATGGACGTTTCCGGGGCCCAACGGAAGGGGCTCCACACGATCGACGGCTTCCATCGAAATGACCCCGTAAACATGGGGAAAGAGATCGCCACCACGACTCGGCTCCCACTTCAGACTTGTCCCCAGACGCTCCTCGTCGATCGTTACGAGTACCAAATCGTCCTGGTCACAGAAATGCTTGGCCACGGTTTCTTTGACCTGGCCAGCCGAGGAAAGATGGATAAAGCCATCCTGTAAATCGATTCCGGCACCGCGAAACTCGCCTTCCCCCTCTGCCTGTCGCCAAAGATCCGAGGAAAGCACTTTGTAAAGAGGCTGGCTCATGGTCATTCTTAGCAGGCGGAAAACGGCAATTCGCTCGATTTGAAGGACCGAGTTTACCAGCGAGCCTTGGAATGGGAAATTGTTGAAGAATGTTTGAGACAATCTCTCGTCGGCGGCATCCTTGTTTTCGAACCGCCGACGTCTGGCGAGATTCCGCAGCGCATGGAACCCTGATTCGTTGATCGACCCGGCCACACTATCGGAGATTTGGGACGCCAACGCAGACCGCCTGCTGTTGATCGCTCGGTCGATGGGTGGCCCTGCTGAAGATGCGGTCCAGGAGGCTTTCGTCGCCCTTGCCGCCCAGCCGCAGTTACCGACCGACCCGATGTCCTGGCTCGTTCGAGTGATGCGAAACCGGCTCCTTCAATGGCATCGCGGGCGGCGGCGCAGGGAAGCACGTGAGTTCGATCGCCAGTCAATCCAGTGGCTGGAGTGCGACATCCTGAGTGTGGATAGAAGGCTGGATGCGGATGAAGTCTCTCGCGCATTGCAGGACCTTGATTCGCCGGATCGAGAAATCATCGTGATGCACCTCTGGGGCGAAATGACTTTTGAAGCAATCGCTGAAGTGCTTGGCAGCTCCAAAGCATCGACGCATCGATCCTTTCAGCGAGGGCTGGAGCAATTGAAGAAACAATTCGCCGCCTCATCCGAGGTTGGCCACTTGAGGTATTCCCATGAGCAACGATAACCGCCCGGATCCGTTAGAAGCGGAACTTAGAAAGCTTCGTCCGGCAGCCGCCAAAATGGATCCCCAAGCCGTCTTCTATCAGGCGGGCTATCAGGCCGGTTTGTCGGCCCGTTCGCAATCGCCCCTTCGCAAAGTCGCCTTACGCACATTTCTGCCTGCGATTGCAGCCAGCCTGCTGGTCGCACTGATCACCGTACCGGCCAGCTATCAGGCGGGACAGCTTGCGGCAACAGGATCGTCTTCGGACGAGCGTTCGCCGCAGCATGACTTGCCCGACGAAAACCGGCTCGATCGGCAACCGTCCACGACGGCAATTGCGTCGGAACAGCGGGCGGAGCCCATTCCTGAATCTAGCGAACCCCGCAACACAAATCGTGGTGTGGCCACACCACACACAGCGTTGACTAGGCCCGTTGCCACTGCGCGGCTGACGGAGTCGAAGTCACAGTTGTTGGCGAGGTGGTTGTCGCCCATCGAGGGCATGGCGGAGTCAGCGAAACTTGATCGACAAGCACAAACGACTCTGACAGCCGGTCACTCCTCGTTGGCAGCACGAGAGGACTCGGCTTGGAATTGGGTGAACTTCCCATTCGCAGTCACTTCCGAGAGTTACCACCGTACGACCGATGCTTCCAATGGGGACATCAAGTCTCCGCTCGCTGCGACCGACATGCAAGAAATCGCTATCACCCTGGAGGCCCTTCGATGAGCCGTCTCACACTCCTGACCTTGTTAAGTGTAGCTGTTGCTCAAACACTCGCTTCCGCGCAAGTCTTGACCTCGCCCACCAAACAACAGAACGAAGCGAGCCAAACGCCAGCCCCCGAAACGCTCTCGCTTCATGCGGCAGCGTCGCCTGATCCGTTGCTTCGCTATCGCTTGTGGCCGGCGCCGGAACATCGCATTCGGGACAACGCGACGACCATCGTGAATCGCTCCGTGATTCTAACGTTGCAGATCCCGCCGAAGTCGCGAAACGAACTCGCCGACCGTTATTCGGAATGGTCGGAGATGCCCATCGGCGACTTGCCAATCAAAGACGTTCGCCGTGTGCTTGCGACATACCAAAGCGCCTTGGACGAATTGGCTCGGGTCGAAAACGTGATGATGATTGAATACGACATTCAACTCGACCAGTTGTCTGCACCAGAAATGATCGCCACATTTCTGCCCGAGTTCCAGGAGATGCGTCATCTGGCTCGTTTGATCGGTTTGCGTGCACGGGTCGCGATCGCCGAAGAGCGATGGGATGACGCGGTGCACGATTGCCGAATTGGATTTCGGCTGGCAGAGGTTTGCGGTTACAGCACGGACTTCCTGGTGGGGCGACTGGTGGGCTTCGCGATCTCAGGCACGATGTTCGGTGTGCTGGAAGAAGCCATGCAACAGCCCGCGTGCCCCAATCTGTACTGGGCGTTGGCGAGTCTTCCGGAGCAACGTCTCTTCGAAACTCGCGACTCAATCGAGTTCGAATCGGTTCCCATGTCTCGCGTCTTCGATTGCATTGGCGTGCTACCTGATCAACCAATCGGCCCCGTCGCCGCCCGCGAAAAGATACGACAATTGATCCGCGAAGCAGGACGAACGACCTTCAGTGCAACGTCCCGCCCCAATGCTTCATCGGCAGAACTCCTCGCTGGAATGTACGTCGTAACGCTTGCTGAGCCGTCGCGAGAATTGCTGGCAGCAACGAAAGCGTGGGGCGAACGCGCCTCGACGCTGTCCGCACCCGAGGCGGTGTTGCGTGCGACCCAACTAAAATTCGCTCGCGCCCGTGATCAATGGGTCGCCTGGTCTCTGCTTCCCCCAGAAGTTTGGGACGAATACGGCGAAGAGCGAATGGCCGCGCTCCGCGACACCGAACCAAACGGCGACTTGCTCGTCTCCTTGATCCGATCGCTTACACCTGCCGTCGATGCAGCCCGCAACGCCGGTCTGCGAACGGAACAACAACGCAATTGGCTTGCCACAATCGAAGCCTTGCGAATGCACGCGGCCACCAACGGCATGCTTCCTGCGACCCTCGAAGATTTACGTCCGGTACCCACTTGGCGAGATGCCATCACGCTCCGCCCCTTTGGTTACCAACGCTCCGCTCCCACCCGTGCGACACTTACTCGCGCACCTCGGTTTAGCGGCGATACCGAAACATCTTTCACCGTCGAATTGAAAGGCACAAAATGACATTCAAGAAACTGATGGCAGCCGTCTTCATGATGCTGGTCGCAACGCAATGCTGGGCCCAGGATCGTCGATCGGAAATTCGCGGTGACCTGATCAACGATCTGGATCAATCGGCGGTCGCGTTGCATCCGGCGACACCCTACCTTGAACCATCGACGTTGCTGCT
>JBPCVD010000667.1:0-5652 GCA_051010815.1 Rubripirellula sp. | reverse complement strand
GGTTTAAGCAGCACGCCGAAAGGAGCCAATTCGAAACGATCACCCAATCGTTGCTGCAACGGCAGAATCACTGTGGCAACAAGGTCCGTGCAACTGCCAACGGGCTCCGCCAGCAAAACATCGGGGGCGTCTTCTTCCGACAGCCGATCGGCGGTCGACACCAGCTCATCAAAGCTGCAACAGAAACAGGCCCCAGCTACCTCACCGACATCAAAGCCTTGAGACTTCAAATTCTGAGTGTCGACAAGATTGTCGGCTTGATCGTTGGTGATGATGCCAACCCGTTTCCCGGCGGCAATGTATCGTCGCGCGAGTTCACCTATCAGCGTAGTTTTCCCGGCACCGAGAAAGCCACCCAGCAAAACAAATCGAGTCTTTCCGTTACTCATCAGAAGGGCTCCGAGGCCATTGGGGGGAGAGGTGGGGGAGGAATTGTTTGGCGGGTACATTGGCCACGAGCATCGCGGGCGATGCTAACCGATCACGTCTAGGATCGCCACTGAGCAGAATAGTTGGAAGCTTTCCAGCCAGCTCGGAATCGCGACGTCCGCCGCAACCTGGGGCTCCCGGCGAATCACGTTCTTGGCGATTCGACAGCCTCAGTCGTTGTTGTTTTGCTGCCGGTGATTTATTCTGTTTGATTCGTTCGCTGGCACGCTCGTCCGCCCCACAACACCCTTCAGCGGCCCCCCTCGCAATTTCTGAGAGAGCGCTGAAACGCCGCCATTCACTGAACTCCGTGCTCGAATTTGCGTTCGACGTTGTTCCGAAGATAGCCAACCCATTGTTGTGTCCGCCGTGCCCAAGCTTCCGCTCCCTAAGCCGCCGCTTCCGATACTTGCAGTAGTTCTCAGTACGACACGATCATCATCGGCGCCGGCATGAGCGGATTGGCTGCCGGGATTCGACTGGCTCACTTCGACCAGCGAGTTTGCATCCTTGAACGTCACTACACGATCGGCGGATTGAATTCGTTCTATCGCACAGGAGGTCGCGATTACGACGTCGGCCTGCATGCGATGACTAACTTCGCGCGGAAAGGGACGAAGAAGGGTCCCCTGGCGAAACTGATACGCCAACTTCGATTCCGCTGGGACGACTTCAAACTTGCTGAACAAATCGGTTCCTCGATCCGCTTCCCTGAAGTTTCACTCGACTTCAACAATGACATCAAGCTGCTAGAGTCCGAGATCGCGAAACAGTTCCCCGGTCAGATCGATGGGTTCCGCTCGCTCTGCGACTCTCTACTGGACTATAGCGACATGGACGGGGGCGATCCCAACTTCATGCGTTCTGCTCGAGAAGTGATGGCGGAACACATCGACGAACCTCTGTTGATTGAGATGCTGATCTGCCCGCTGATGTGGTACGGCAATGCTCGCGAGAACGACATGGACTTCGGGCAATTCTGCATCATGTTCCGTGCCTGCTACCTGGAAGGATTCGGACGCCCTTTCAAAGGGGTGCGAGTGATTTTAAAGAACCTTGTGCGTCGATTCCGCGGACTCGGTGGCGAGCTGAAACTAAGAAGTGGAGTCTCGCGAATCCACGTGGAAAACGGACAGGCGGTTGGTGTCGTCCTAGATGACGGAACAGAGTTGATGGGCAAACGCATCCTGTCGTCGGCTGGGAATGTCGAGACCATGCGAATGTGCGATGACATCACACAAGTCGATGTCGCCAAAGCAGGCAAGCTCTCCTTCATTGAGTCGATTTCCATTCTCGATCGTAAACCTTCTGATTTCGACTTTGACCGAACCATCGTTTTTTACAACGACAGTGAATCGTTTCACTGGGAACGCCCTGAGGAAAAGTTGTGCGACGCTCGCACCGGCGTCATCTGTTCGCCCAACAATTACATCTACGACGCCGATGAAGGCCAATTGCCGGACGGTGTTGTTCGAATCACCACGTTGGCGAATCACGATCGTTGGTGCCAACTGCCCGATCAAAAGTATCAAGCCGCGAAGGTCGCTCAGTATGATGACGCCGTAGCCTCCGCCGTTCGCTTCATGCCAGATTTCCGCCGCTACGTGGTGGATACCGATGTCTTCACGCCCAAGACCATCCGGCGATTTACCTGGCACGACAATGGCGCGGTGTACGGCGCGCCGGACAAGCAGCTTGACGGCACGACGCACCTACCCAACGTCTTTTTGTGCGGCACGGACCAGGGGTTCGTTGGCATCGTAGGAGCAATCGTCAGCGGAATCAGCATGGCGAATCGACACTGCCTGAACGTCGAAGCGTAAACGCATCCGTCGTGATGCAATCACCTTCCGCGTTGCTCGCCTTCTCTTCTTTTCCCGTCACACGACCCAAGGTCACTGCTTCATGTCACGCTTGCGAACCGGAATCGCGGAACTTGACGAACGACTGGGCGGCGGACTCCTGCCCGGAACCTTGACCGTCGTGATGGGTGCCACCGGCATCGGCAAGACGCAACTGGGGCTCACCTTCGCGAACGAAGGAAAAAAGCAGGAGGGCGAACGCGGCATTCTGTTCGACTTGACCTCTCGCGGCGATTCGCAAAACCATGACGACTATGCCCAGCGGCTCTGCCAATGGAACATGAGCGAACAGCCCGTTGGTGGCCAAGTATTTCCGGACCAGATCTGGGACCGTGCGTTGGCTCGACGCGATTACATGCACATCTTTCGGCACAGCGGCAAACGCGTGACGGCAAGCGACATGGATTCCGATGCGTGGCGGGAATGGAAGTACGAACAGGCTAAGAAGCTTGACCAGGCGATTGCTTTCTTTTACGGCAATTTCGTCAACGGCGTACGACGATGCGTAATCGACGGCGTGGAACCCACGAACAGAGCGGCCGATTCGATTCAGTTTGAAATGTTCGAATACATCTATCATCAGATTCTGCGAAAAGAGCATGATTGGGTCGCGCGAGACCTGTTTCGAGTCGCTTTTCGCGAGAACCTGACCCGCATCGAGTCGCAAGCGTATGACCACAACGCCGTCGGATGCATGTTGCTCTACACCAGTCACGAGGTGATGCTTGATGATCTGATCACGCGCCCCATTCAAAGCGGTGATGTGCTTTCGAACGCCAACACCATTATCCTGATGGGGAAGACGCGCGACGGAAATAAAATGGGGCGATCACTTCATGTTGCCAAACACCGTGGCAGTGCATGCGACGAGTCGATCGTCCCCTTTGAGATCACAGAATCGGGAATACAGCTTCAGTAGCGATTTCTCGGGTCTCTCCCATTCAATGGCCGGCTCAATGAATGACATCGACACCTTTCTTGCCGCTTCCACATTCGCAGTCGCTGGTGCATCCAATGACCGTGATAAGTATGGGAACAAGGTCCTAAGGGCCTATCTGCAAAACGGATTCGCCGTGATTCCGATCCATCCTCGCGAAAGCATGATCGAGGGACAAACCGCTTATCCCAGCCTGACAGATAGTCCGTCGGTGGAGAGTTTGTCGATTGTCACACCTCCCGCCGTGACGGAGCTGATTGTGGAGCAGGCGATCGAAATGGGAGTGAAGCACATTTGGATGCAATCGGGGGCGGAGAACCAATCTGCGATCGATCGCGCGGCCGAAGCAGGACTGACCGTGATTGCAGGTGGCCCCTGCATTCTGGTTGCCCTAAATTACCGCGAAGAAACCTGAGTCGCGGCGACCCAATGACACCACTGGTCGGTCGTGCACCTGCTCGCCCACGGACCTCTCGATAGGGCATAATGCGAAGCAATCGCTCCCCGAGGCGTCGACACGAACCACCGGCGATGAAATACGGTGGTCACCAATCCTGAATTGCTGCTCTGCCGGGGCAGAGGGGCAATACGCAACCCCGGAGTACCATCATGCTTTACATGGTCGAACTTAAGTATCCCGAGGAACATCGTGACTCCGCGCTCGATTACTTCTGGAAGCACGGGGCGACTCACTACGAGGGGAAAGTCACCCTGGAAGGAGCTTGGGTCGCCACGCAGGACTTCATTGCTTACGCCGTCGTGTCGACCAAGGCGGTTGAGGAAGTCGAGAAAGCCTGTGAACCTCTTCGTGAATTCGGTGAGGTAAGCTACCGCAAGGTCTCAAGCCTTGATCAGTTGTAGCTATCGATAACCAACAACGTTTCGTGTGGCCCGAAACGCCGCACCTTTGCTGAGCGTCTTTGCTGAGCGTCTTTGCCCGGAACGACAGTCCCGCGGCCGACCGCCCAACTTGGGTCAACGGCTCTCGTAATCCTCTCCGTTCAAGCTCCCGACGACGGAGACGAGCCACTCTTCCAGCTCGCTCTGCATGCGCGTCGCACGCTTGACCTGCCCCACCGCTTGGTTGTCTTCCTCGACACGGTCATTTGCCAAGTCGTAGAGTTCGATTGTCACCTTGCCCTTCTTATCCTCGATTCGATGCAGCTTCCAGTCACCTTCGATCCAAGCTGAATGGCCGGGAAAGGTCGTGCTCGAAAGTGGCGGACTTGGAAGCTCGGCAGCTTTCTGACTTGATGGATGGGGCGGCAAGTCCCCACCATCAGCCTGTGCCTTCAGCAACTCTTTCATCCATTGATCCGATGGTGTACTGATCCCACCGATGGTGTAATCCCAGAAGCCGATCGGCCTCGTTCGCCCTTCCTTCTGTTGATCGATCAGAGCTGCAAGGCTAATCCCATCGAGTGGCCGCGGCTTCTGCACCTCGACGCCCACAAGCTCGACAAGCGTAGGAAAGATATCGCAGGTCGTCGCTCGCATCTCGGACTGTCGGGGCGATTTGATTCTCGCCGGCCATTCAATGATCGCTGGAACTAGCAAGCCGCCTTCGTAGACTTTCCCTTTCTGCCCGCGATAACCTCCGGTCGATCCGACCTTCGGCAACGCACCGTTATCGCTGCAGTACCACAGAATCGTGTTCTCACGGACGCCAAGTTCTCCCAGGCCATCACGCAACTTTCCAAACGCGCGATCCATCCCGGTGACTTCTCCTAAAAACTCACGAGCCGGTTTGGGCTGATCCTGATAGTGCGCCCGATCCTCTGCGGCGGCTCGGTGAGGAGCGTGTGGCGATCCAAACCAGACAACACCGAAGAAAGGCTGGTCCCCCCTGCTCACCTCCTCCATCCATTCCAAAGCAGCGTCGGCCGCGATGATGGAGCTCTCCCCCGTCATTTGAACAGCGGTTCCCTCGTCCGACATGACAGGATCATTGTCGTAAAAATTGGCGGCGCTAAGCCAACGATCGAAGCCATTGCGTCCTGGGTTGGCAGGGCTTTCGCGACGGACCGAGCCGAGGTGCCATTTCCCGAAATGACCAGTCGCATAGCCAGCCGACTTCAAGACTTCCGCAATGGTCGTCTCCTGAGGACGCATTGGGTAACCCCATTTAAAGACTCCCATTCGATTCGGTGTCCGCCCCGTCATCACACTGGCGCGGGTGGGCGAACATACGGGCGCCGCCGCATAGAAACGATCCAACCGCAGCCCTTCCGCCGCAGCTTGATCAAAATTGGGTGTCACCAAACTCTCGTGACCGTTGTAGGCCATGTCGCCCCAGCCTTGATCGTCCGCCATGACCAACAAAATGTTTGGCCTCGCCCCAGTTTGATCAGCCCCCGTTTGATCAGCCCCCGTTTGATCAGCCCCCGTTTGATCAGCCCCCGTTTGATCAGCCCCCGTTTGATC
>JBPCVD010000666.1:0-3074 GCA_051010815.1 Rubripirellula sp. | reverse complement strand
AAATTACGTGACGTCGTCGCCGTCTGGACGGCGTGGATAAGCCTTGTAGCTTCGATTCCATTGCGTCCCAGCGGGCATGGAGTAGAGCGTCTACCACCGGCAAGATTCCAAGACGCCGAAAAACGGTGTAAACTGTGTTTGCATTCATGGTTTAGCAGGCAGATCGTGCCCGTCAGCCATCACTTGAATGCGAGCATGCCACGGCGGTGCCAATTCACAGGTCCAGCCAAACCGCGTTCGATCGGCATGACACGCGTTTCCGGCTTGGAAAACGGACAACATGAAATCAACTCGATTCAGCCTCATCACTCTTGCGCTAACCGTTTGGATGCCCACGATGCTCGGGCAAGAAGCGGAGCAAGTGAGCGAGGGCGAAAAACTCTTTGCGCTTCATGTGAAGCCGCTGCTGGAGGAAAAGTGCCTCGCCTGTCACGGCGAAAAACCTGATGAGATCGAAGGTGGCTTGGACCTGCGAACTCGCACGGCAATGATTGCGGGTGGCGACTCTTTTGAGCAAGAGGTTGTCTTGGTCGGTGACGGGCTACACAGCATGCTGTATGTCACGACCACACGCGAGGAAGGCGGCTTTGAGATGCCTCCGAAAGAAGCCGATCAACTATCGCAAGAGCAGCAATGGTGGATTCGAGATTGGATCAATGCCGGAGCGCCCTGGCCAAACGACAAACGAATCGAACAAATTCAGCGGCAGTACGCGAAAGGTGAGCAAGTCCTCGTCTCAAAAGCGTTGTCGGAGGCTTGGCAAAGTCGTCGTTACGAATCAAGCAAACTGTGGGCGTATCGCCCAATTCAAAATCCACAAGTGCCCGACGACCAGCACCCGGTCGATTGGTTCATCAATCAAAAGCTGAACGATGCCCAGCTTGTCGCGGCGTCTTCCACCGATGCGAGAACGCTTGCGCGTCGAATGAGCTTCGGCCTCACGGGACTTCCACCGACGCCAACCGACATCTCAAGATTCGAAGCGTCGTATGGGGCAGATCCTGATGCTGCCGTGTCGTCCTACGCCGCAGAACTGATGTCGTCGCCCCACTATGGCGAACACTTTGGTTGGCGATGGCTGGATGTGGTTCGCTACGCGGACACGGCCGGTTTCGCAAACGATTACAGTCGCCCCAATGCTTGGCGTTACCGTGACTACGTCGTTCGTGCCTTCAACGAAGACAAACCGTACAACGAATTTGTGCGTCAACAAATCGCTGGGGATGAGATAGACGACCAAGATGTCGAAAACCTAATCGCCACCGGGTTCCTGCGAATGGGACCTTGGGAGCAGACTGGTATGAGCGTGTTCAAAGAGACTCGCGGTCAGTGGCTCGACGATGTGACGGACACGGTGGGACAAGCTTTTCTGGCGCACTCCATGCTGTGTTGCAAATGCCATGACCACAAATTTGATCCCGTACCAACGCGCGACTACTACCGCATGATGGCAGTCTTTTCCACGACGCAGTTTGCCGAGCGTGAGGCTTCTTTCCTTGAGAAGGAAAACCTGGGCGGTTTTGCGGCCAGCGACAGGTGGGTTCAAGCGAAGGTCGCGGCATACTCAAAGCAAAAAAAGCAGCTCACCGCGAAGATCAACAAGCGAAAGAAGCAGGAGTCGGGCGATGCAAAAGTAGGTGACAATGGCCTCGACCCTGGCGACGAAGCTTCATC
This sequence comes from Rubripirellula sp., assembly GCA_051010815.1. GTDB lineage: Bacteria > Planctomycetota > Planctomycetia > Pirellulales > Pirellulaceae > Rubripirellula. The sequence continues at coordinate 1,400 of JBPCVD010000666.1, read as the reverse complement.
GGCCCGTATGTCAAAGAACATCGCTCGTCACACGATTGAGCTAGATCGCACCAAGCCGTTGGCACTGGCCGTCTATACCGGGGCAACGATCCATCGGAAAAACGTCAGCGGCAGTATCGCGCCGCCACTGGACCGTTGGAAGGAAGGCGAAATTGAGCAGGACGTGATTCACAGTGATGGAGACGTCTACGCCGTCGGTGATCCCGTCTCACCTGGCGCTTTGAGTGCTGCGGAATCACTCGGCGAAATGCCTGACATTGAGTTTCCGAAGAACAAGGGGAAGCGACGACTCGCGCTGGCGGACTGGATCGTTGAACCGACGAATCCGTTGGCGGCTCGCGTGATGGTCAATCGCGTCTGGTCGTGGCATTTCGGCGAGGGCATCGCGGGAAACCCCAATAACTTTGGCGGCACGGGAAGTCTCCCTTCCCACCCACAGTTGCTCGACTTCCTAGCATTGTGGCTGATGGAGAATGATTGGTCGATCAAGAAACTGAACGAGCTGCTGGTAACGTCCGACGCTTACCGACGGGATAGCCGACACCCGTCGCCAGAGCAACTTGCGAAACGAGATCCCCTGGGAGATCTATATGCGACTTTCAAACCGCGGCGTTTGACGGCGGAGGAGTTGCGAGACGCGATGCTGATGGTGAGTGGCGAAATGAACCTTGAGGTCGGGGGCATTCCCTGTCGGCCGAATCTCAATCGTGAGGTCGCGTTTCAGCCTCGGCAGATCATGGGCGGAACGGCCTCCGTCTACGAACCCGACCCCCTGCCCAAACAACGTAATCGACGCACGCTTTATGCCGAAAGAATCCGCGGACTGCGTGATCCTTTCCTTGAAACATTCAATCAACCAGGTCCCGATAAGTCCTGTGAACTGCGCGAGACATCGATCGTTGCACCTCAAGCGTTAACTCTCATCAACTCACAAGAGACGCTTCATCGTGCGATCGCATTCGCGGAACGATTGCTGGATAAAGACGGTGCGGGCAAGGATGGGACTAGCGATGACGCCATCATCCGTCGCGGATTTCGAATTGCGTTGGGACGTTCGCCGACCGAACAGGAATTAGCTGCTTGTGTGGCCCACTGGCTCAAGGCGACCAAGGAAGAGACGACCAAGACGTACGAGCCAGAGAGTTTTCCCGACCGTGTGACGCGGACCGTCATGGCAGAAAAAACGGGTGAGCCCTACGACTTCGTTGAGATCATGCCCACCTATACGTCGTACCAACCTGATTTGCGGCCCGCCGACGTTGACGCACGCTCACGGGGACTGGCTCACGTGTTACGAGTGTTGGTGAACACCAACGAGTTTACGTATCTAGATTGATCATGAAGCGACCACAACGAACACTCGTCAGTCCGACTCGCCGCGAAGCCCTGTTTGGGTGCGG
>JBPCVD010000665.1:0-4429 GCA_051010815.1 Rubripirellula sp. | reverse complement strand
TTTCGCGATTCCGATCGATCAGGTCGTCGATATCGTTACCGACATGATTGAACAGCACAACGATTCCCGCATCACAACTGGTCTGCGAACCGACGGCGGACCCCGCGAGGGCGATGGCATCACTATCGTCAATGTCTCCGCTAGCAGTCCAGCCGAACGGGATGGACTGAAGCCGGGTGACCGCGTGGTCCGCGTCGGCTCGCAGCCAGTTGATAACCGACTCGACTTTGCTCTCGCTTTGCTCAACACCTACCCAGGTGAAGATCTCGACCTGGGCATTGACCGTGCTGGAAAGCAACTCGATGTAGCGATGAGAACCGAATCGCGTTCGACCAATTCGATGGGCGTTTCCGATTTGGCCTGGGACGTGATCGGTGTCCAGGCGAGGCCCGTGGTCGATGCGACGATGCGTCGGCTCAACAATCGAATGAGAACAAAGTACCGCGGTGGGCTCTACGTCACCAACGTGCGACCGGGATCGCCCGCCGATCAGCAGGGGATACTCTCCGGTGACGTGATCCTTGGAATTCATGGTTGGCAGACAGCCAGCCTGAAGGACTTGGCTGGCATTTTGGAGCACCCCGATATTCAGCGTGGACCTCGCGCTAAATTCTACTTGGTTCGTCGTGAGCAGACCCTGTTTGGGCACATGGAACTCGCGGCACAACCGACCACGGGACGTCGATAGAAAGGCCCGTTCAGCCCGTTCGCAGCCAATGCAAGACGCGCGTCCCGGGGTAAACTCGACAAATGCTCTTCCGCAGCACGAGTTTGCCGACCCAGCCGGGACGCATGCGTTTTGCCAAGATCGAACGGAGTCGATTGCGATTCTCTAGCCCGCTGCATAACATCGGGGGCCGTACGCGATATGGACCAGTACGCTGTGCCGGTCCTCTTGTGGTCCAGACCCATCCTCGCGTGTCACTTGAAAGTGAATCGAGCGGAGATGTGTTGTGGTGTTGGCTGTGAATCGAACGATCGGAATCGTCGCCCTCGGCGCGATCTCACATTTTCTGTGTGACTGCTTGATTGTCGGTGCTGGCGAGCCGATCGACGTGATCCTTGTCGCCGGTCAGTCCAACGCAGTTGGCTATGATGCGCCGCCGGGCGAGTTGCCAGCCGACACCCGTGATTCGGAAGTGATGTTCTGGTGGCGCTGCGGCGATCCACCTCCGGACAAGCATGATTCCACCAGCGCTGGATGGACAACACTCCGGCCGCAAACTCTTGGAGATCCGATCCGACCGCGATCGGGTCGACAATATGGAAACTTCGCCCAGCCCGCGGGTGGTTTTGGACCAGAAATGGGCATGGCACGTCGGCTCGTGCGAAGACAGCAGCGACCGCTCGCCGTAATCAAGGTCGCCTTCAGTGGGACCCACGTGGCCGGTGATTGGAGCCCCAATCCCGCGATGATTGCTTCGAAGGCAACGACAGATGACTCGCAAGGTGCGTGCTATCGATCGCTCGTTGATGAGACGAAGCGGGCATTGAACCGATTGCGATCGAGTCACGAGCCACGCCTCGTCGCGCTGGTCTGGGTCCAAGGGGAGAGCGATGCAACTGCTGAACGGTATCAACAATACCAAAGCAATCTTGACGCGATGATTCAATCATTGAGGGATGATCTCGGCTCGCCCGATCTGTTCGCGCTGATAGGTGTCAACGCTGCGTTCAAGAGTGGTAATGCCGCCCACATGCCGGAGATCATCGCGGCGCAGCGCGCCTATTGTGCCTCAGATCCCCTGGCTCGTTACGTCGATACTGCTGGAGTCTCGACGGCGAACCCCTACCACTTTGATGCCCGGGGGACTCTGGAGGTCGGTCACCGATTTGCGGCAACGTACGCCGAGCTTGCCGAACAAGTCTCAGCGACGACAACGCCCTAGCCGAAGTCTCTTCGGGAGCTACCAATCCCGGGCTGCCTCGTACGCGTCAATCTTGTCTTCGTGTTGAAGCGTCTGCGCGATGTCATCAAGACCGTGCAGCAAGTTGTGGCGACGACTTTCATCGAGCTCGAAAACAATCTCGAGTCCATCGGAATCACGAATCGTCATCGTTTCAAGGTCGACAACGAGCTCGTACTTTGGGTTCTCTGCCGTCTTTTCAAAGATGATGTCGACGTGGCTTTCCTCGATCACCAGAGGCAGCACGCCGTTCTTGAAACAGTTATTGAAAAAGATATCGGCAAAGGAGGGTGCGATCACCGCGCGGAAGCCATAATCATCCAACGCCCAGACCGCATGCTCGCGACTGCTGCCGCTTCCGAAGTTGTGCCGCGCCACAAGAATCGATGCACCTTCGACATGCGGATGGTTCAGCTCGAAGGATGGATTCGGTGTTGTTCCGTCATCCTCGAAACGCCAATCGTAAAACAGAAACTGGCCGAAACCAGTCCGTTCGATGCGCTTCAGGAATTGCTTGGGGATGATTTGATCCGTATCGACGTTGGCACGATCGAGAGTGGCAACGACGCCGGAGTGGACGGTAAAGCTTTGCATGCTTCGGACTTTATTGATGAATTCAGCGGATGACGGGTCAAAGCGTCGCTTCGGCTTGCCCTGGTTTTAGGTTACCTGGGGTTCCGTGGCTCCCCGTTCAGGAGCTTCGGGTAGCGACGCCAACATGAATCGGGCGTGCGATCGTTCTCGCTCAGCCCTTGTAATCCCATTGGCGAATGTCAACGAAATGACCGGAGACGGCAGCGGCAGCGGCCATCGCCGGACTGACCAGATGGGTGCGTCCGCCCTTCCCCTGACGTCCTTCAAAGTTGCGATTGCTGGTGCTGGCACAACGTTCACCCGGTGCGAGCTTATCGGGGTTCATTGCCAAGCACATGCTGCAGCCAGGCTCACGCCAATCAAAGCCCGCTTCCTTGAAGACATGATCGAGCCCTTCCGACTCGGCTTGTTGTTTGACTCGGCCGCTACCTGGCACAACCATCGCATTGACGTCGGAGGAGACATGATGCCCTTTCACAACGCTTGCGGCAGCCCGAAGGTCCTCGATCCGAGCGTTCGTACAGGATCCAATGAATACGCGCTGGATCGGGATGTCGTGGATGGCGGTCTTGGCTTGGAGCCCCATGTAGTCAATTGCGCTGCTGGTCGACTTTTGCTCCGTCGCATCGTCGTAGTCACCTGGGTCCGGGACTTGATCGTTGATGCCACAAACTTGACCTGGGTTGGTTCCCCAAGTCACTTGTGGCTCGATGTCTCGGCCTTGATACGTCTTGGAAACATCGAAGGAGGCACCCTCGTCGGTGACGAACTTCTTCCACCGTTCGACGGCTGCGTCAAAGTCGGCTGGAACTTCGGGGCGACCTCGGAGGTAATCGAACGTGATTTGATCCGGGCCAATCATTCCGGCTCGGGCGCCCGCCTCGATCGACATGTTGCATACAGTCATGCGCTCTTCCATCGAAAGAGCTTTCATGCAATCGCCGGTGTATTCGAGAACGTATCCCGTCCCACCAGCCGTTCCGAGCTTTCCGATCAGATAGAGGATCATGTCCTTGGCGGTAACTCCCTTGGGAAGTTCGCCATCGACACGCAGCTCCATCGTTTTTGGCTTGAATTGCCGCAGCGTCTGCGTTGCCATGACATGCTCAACCTCGCTCGTGCCGATCCCAAACGCTAACGCGCCGAAAGCACCATGCGTGGCAGTGTGGCTATCACCGCAAACGATTGTCATGCCAGGCTGCGTGTAGCCGTTCTCCGGTCCAATGACGTGGACGATTCCCTGGCGTACATCGCCGATATCAAACAGCGTGACCCCAAACTCCTTGCAGTTTGCCCGCAACGTTTCGATCTGCTTGCGACTGATCGGGTCAGCGATGGGCAGGCTTCGATCGGAGGTCGGTACATTGTGGTCGGGTGTCGCGATGGTCCGGCCAGGGCGACGGATCTTTCGCCCGTCCATGCGCAGTCCCTCGAACGCCTGTGGGCTGGTCACCTCGTGAACAAGGTGCAGATCGACGTACAGAATTGTCGGGCCCGAATCGGGGGCATAGACAACATGTTCATCCCAGATCTTTTCAAGCATGGTCCGCGGCGCGGACGGGGAGGCGTCGGACATTGGGGGTGGGGGTTCCAGAGAGGATGCGGGCATTCCTGAGTCACTGTCAACTTTCGACGTCAGACTGTCAACGGCTGGGGCGAGAAAACTGGTTCGCGGAGGCCATTTGGACCGATGTCGGTTGACGCTGCTGACAGTTAAGAACAGCCCTGCCCCGATCGGGTTCGCGGCTTCCTGTCGCCCCAACGCGGCTGTTTGGGAACGAACCTCCTCCATCGAGCGTTTTGGAGCCGCATACCCCGTTAGACGTCATCGACCGCAATTGACGATAGGCTGGCGATCGAGCAAGGCTCTGCGACCGAGGGATCGCTGCACTGCCGTCGTACTTGAATGTTCCAAGCCGCCGACGAGC
>JBPCVD010000664.1:0-28477 GCA_051010815.1 Rubripirellula sp. | reverse complement strand
ATCGGGACGCTCAGCCCCCGCTTCCGGAACGATGAATGCATTTGACTGAATCGAGGTCAGATCCGTATTCCTTTCGATAATGTCGGACAGACGCGTCCGCTGAACCTCCCGCAACTCGCGCCCTTCGAGAACATTCTCGTACCAGAATCGGTCGCCATCTCGAAGCGAAGTGAATTGCTCAAGCAGCACCGTGCGTGTCAGCTCACCGACACTTCCTCCTGCGACATGGTCTTCCGCCAAAGCACCGACCCAAACGTCGATGTCGTCGACGGTGCCGTAGACTTGCTCAAGCTTCGCCTGCAGATCAGGATCGGAAGTGACGTCCGCGAAGCTCTCCGCAGGTGCCAAGCCAAGTTGCTCGCGGACGGAGTTGTAATCTGGCAATCCGTGATCTCGACCACGCTGGATATTCAATGCCGCCAGATCGAATCCGCCTGCGCCGGGAGGTCCGAATAGGAAGTTTCGAACGTCATCTACCAACTGAGTATCGATCTCTTGGGAAATGTTCGATGCCAACCCTTTGAGAAGTGGATCGATTCCCAACTCAAGAACGTCGGTAGGATTGAAGAAGGCGTCACGGAGTGCGATGTTCCCTGCTTCAATCTCATTGCCCTCGTCATCAAGACGGAGTAGCTCGCTGGAAAGCGACGTATGACCGTATCGGAAGGCGGCCGTCGCGAACAAGTTGCTGATGCTCGGATCAACAGTCGGATCGTATCCCTGATAGTCGGATACGGAACCACGCCCCAACAGCGCGGGCAGGTACTCGTTGAAGGTGATGGCCTGGATTTCGGCAATCACTAACTCGCGTGCCTGCTGAAATACTTCCTCATCATTCAACGACGGATCACCCGCGGCAATCTGGTCAGCGATTCGGTTGTGTTCACGGACGAACAACGTATGCATGGCCGTCAATCCATGCTGTTCGTTCGCACGAACATCACCGGCAAGGAAGAATCCTGACTGGTCGATAGGCAACAAGTCATTTTCACTCGTCAGCAAGCGACCGCCCTCGAACGCTCTCAGTGACTCCGCAACTTCCTCGCTCGATCCATAGACCATCGACCCATCGATGAACGCGGTGATGGCATTGATCTGTTCGGCCGCTGAATCAACGCCCGTCCCCTCGGCAACACCGGAGCGTGTCAAGTGAATTTCTTGGGTCCCGGTTCCTTGAGGATCAAAGAAGGGATCGCCTGCGGGTACGGAAACGTTGAAGGATTCGCCGTCTTCCTCCCCGGCCTCAGCTGTCAAAGTAATGTCGTGATCAATGAACTGCCCCCACTGCCAAACGATGTCACTCAATCGACGTTCGCTCAGGATTGACTCTTCTTGAGCCGAAACGGCATTGCTGACTTCTCGAGCCGAAGGCCGGTCAGCGCCGGAAGGTTCCGAGATTCCATCTTCGTAATCGGAGTCCACAAGTCGACGCAGGTCAGCCCCCGCCGAACCAAGCAAAGGGTCGCTGAGGTTATTGCCCGTTCCATCGATCGAACGAACTTCTTCCACTGCCTCGGGAGGCTGAGGTTCACCGTCACCTGGTTCACGGGGAGGACCGTCTCGTTCGCCACCATCTCGATCACGGGACATCCGATTGATAACCCTCAGAGCATCGGCTGACGAAATCAAACCGTCGCCATTGACGTCGCGGAATCCAGGCCGCGTGTCGTTATGGTTACTCCCGCGTGAGATGCGATTGATCACCATCAACGCATCAAGCGAACTGATCTGACCATCCGCGTTGACATCCTCGGGCAAGTCAACGTTTTGCGTATCCCCTACGTCGGCCGCCAACAGCTGTCGGCTTTCTAACGCCTGGAGTTTCAGTTTTCGTTTACTGCGTCTGCGGCGGTGAGAAGGCGTGTTCATTTTGAAACTCCTGATGCATTGAGAGAAGAGAGTGACCGCAAATCCTGAGGAAGATTAGGGCCGGCGGATGTCACACCGCCGACTACAGGTTCAAACGAAGTCGCCGAGAATCGATCCACGTCAGCGAAGAAAAACGCTGGAAAAACTTGAGCGAAACGCTTTTTTAGATATCTCTCTGTTTTCTGGCAGTCGTGATGTGGATAAAGTCAGTCCGACACCGTAACTCCTGCTAGAGAACTTCCGATCAATGAACCACCCGGACGCTGAATCCGACTCTGATGAGGCAGTCGTCCCTCCGTCGGAGGATCCCCAACTACTGGAACGATTACGCACTGATGGCGAACAGGTGCTCGCGGAAGCCTTCGCCCTGAATAGAGAACGTTTTTGGCACTTGGTCACGTTCCGCATGGACCAGCGTATCGCCGCTCGAGTTGACGCGGATGATGTCCTTCAAGAAGCATTCGTGGCGGCCTCCACTCGCTTACAACATTACCTTCGTGATCCATCCTTCACCCTGTTCGTTTGGTTGAGAATGATCGTGGCACAGACGCTTGTGGATGTTCATCGCCGGCACTTTGGTACAGAGATGAGATCCGCGGGACGCGAGGCCTCGATCGGTGGCCCGCGTTATCCGCAAACCACTTCCGTCTCCCTTGCATCGCACCTTGTCGCCAACCAGACGTCACCCAGCAACGCGGCCCAGAAAGATGAAACCAGTGAGGCGTTGTCTCTCGCCATCGAAAAGATGTCGCCTCTGGATCAAGAAACAATCGCGTTGAGACACTTTGAAGGGCTTTCAAATTCCGAAACGGCCGAAGTCCTCGGAATCAGCGTGACAGCGGCCAGCAATCGCTACGTCCGCGCAATTTCACGCCTGAAAGACATTCTGGAAGAGTTAAACTTGCAGGAGTGACAATCGGATCGGCAACGCCACCCGACAACGCACCTCGAAAGCATTTTGCTCGTGTAACTACGCTGCAGAAACACTACACAGTGAACTGACATGGCTTTGGACTCTGCCTCGAAACCTGACCCTCGACATCCGATCGAATCGATCGCCTCGGATTATGCGGAGTCGGTCCGCGGAGGACAGCGCGGCACGATCGACAAGGTGGTCGAATCGAATCCGCAGCACGAGTCGGAACTGAGAGAACTCCTGCCGGTCATTCAGCAACTCGAAAAGGCTCGCCAATCTCATATCCAACGGCCAGCCGGTTTGGCCACGCTGGGTGCCTCGCGCCCCGATCATCTCGGCGACTTTGAGCTCGTTCGACAGATTGGCCGTGGTGGCATGGGCGTGGTCTTCGAAGCGGTCCAAAGGTCGCTGGGCCGAAAGGTCGCGCTCAAAGTTCTTCCTACCAGTTTGTTGGCCGATGGTGACCAGCTACGAAGATTTCAACGTGAAGCGCGAACCGCAGCTTCGCTTCACCACACCAACATTGTGCCAGTCTTCGGTGTGGGTGAGGACCAAGGCTTTCACTATTTTGTGATGCAGCGAATTGACGGCCGTGGTTTGGATCGCGTGCTGAGTGACCCCGATACGCACCTGACGTCGCGTGAAGTTGCCGAACTGGGACGACAGGCAGCATCGGCGCTCGCCTATGCTCACCAACAAAACGTCCTTCACCGAGATATCAAACCCGCGAACCTGTTGGTTAGCGAACACCTGGAACTGTGGGTCACCGACTTTGGCGTTGCAAAAGCAATCGAATCGGAAGCCGTGACGCGGACCGGCGATGTGGTGGGAACGCTACGCTACATGGCCCCGGAACAGATTGTTGGCGACACCGATGTTCGTAGCGATATCTACAGTTTGGGTGTCACACTCTACGAGTTGCTCGCGGGTCGCCCCGCCGTCGACGACACGTCAATACGTGAAGCGATTGTTGCCCGCAAACCTGCGCCAACACCGCCACCTCTTCGCCAACTGAATGCAAGCGTACCGGTCGATCTGGATACGATCCTGCACGCAGCCATGTCGGCCGATCCGGCGAAACGTTACCAGACGGCGGAAGCATTCGAAAAGGATCTCGAACACTTTCTCGAAGGTGAACCCATCACCCGCCGCAGGATGCCGTTCTATGAACGCGGCTATCGTTGGGCGAAGCAGAATCCAGCGATCGCCTCGCTATCGGCGATCTCGTTGATGCTGTTAACCAGTGTCGCGCTGATCTCAAGCGTGGGCGCTTTGCAACTGCGCGCCGCGAACGCCAACGAACGTACCCTGCGATTGAGCGCGGAGGGAAATGCCGCAGCAGGCTTGGGCGCCTTGGACGACATTTTCCGACACTTCTCCGGAGGCGCTGGAACGCTGGGAATGGAGAACGACTTTTCCGGGGCACCGGCGATCAGCTCCGAGACAGCCGACCTACTGGTGGAGCTGCTTCCCTACTATCAGGACATCGAATCCTACAACCCGATCGCAGATGGTTCCGCGCTGCGCGACCCAACTATCAAGGCAAGAGCCGAGATCGGCGATATTCAGTTCAATCTCGGCGACTACCAACAAGCCATTGCTGCCTACCGCCAATTGCTGACGCCGCCCGAAGGCGAATCGGCTGCATCACTAACAACGCTCGAGCGTGCCAAGTTGCGAAACCAAATCGGCTTCGCACATCGAATGGATGGAGAAGCCGCCGAGGCGTTGACGGAACATGAGAAAGCTGTCGAACTGCTAATGCAAGAAGGTGACGTCGAAAGTGAAACGCTGGCACGCGAAAGGCGATTCGAGCTTGCCCGAGCCAACTACCTGATGGGAATTCATATCCTTCCGGGCATGGGACCCTCGGCCATGCCCCCTCAGGACCTGCTGCGATCCCATCGACCGCGTCCCCTTGGCCCACGTGGTGAAAGTGGCCCACGCGGTGAAAACGGCCCACGTGGCGAACTGCCACCACGCCCCCGACGGTCGCCGCGAGACGATCGAGGCATCGGCAATCCACGTCCGCGTCCATTCGCGGGTGGTCCGCCGGGACCACGAGGACGATCACGTGCCGGTGGCGAACGGCCCGGTGCACGTCGCGGCGACCATCTCGAAAAACTTCAAACCGCAATTTCGATCCTTCGTGAACTCTTAGTCGACGATCCCGAGAACCTCCGTTACTCGTTGGCTCTGGCTCGATCACTCCGACAAGCGGAGCCTAGGCATCTTCAACCACATCAACCGTCGGATGCGGCGGTTGAAAGAGAGTCCGTAGCGATTCTTGAACGACTACACGAGAAACACCCTGACAATGACACGGTGTTGTTTGAGCTTTCCGACGCATTGGCTGACCAGGACCTGTTTGTTGCGGACCAGGAAGAATCCACCGGATCGATTGCCAACCTAACGCTTGCCGCCGACAACTTTTCTGCGCTGTGCGACGAACACCCGAACGTTCCCAAATACGTCAACGCTATGGTGCATACGCACTTCAAGTTGGGCATGCTAAGAGAACGAGAGGCACAACGCGCGACTCAGGGGCAACGTCGCGAATTGGAAAGGCTTGCCAGCGATTCCTTTCGTCGAGCTGCGGACCGCTACGGCATCCTGGTCGACAAACAACCCGACGCTCCAGGATACCGAGCCTGGTATGCTCTCTTTCTCTACCACTATGGTGGCAATGCTCAGAAAAGCGCCCTGCTGGATCAAGCAAGCGAGTCCTTCCGTGCCTCTGCAGAACAGTGGAAGGAACTGATCAAGCGTCATCCAGAGGAAGAGATCAGCTGGTTTGCTCTGCCCCGTGTCTACGCTTCACTGGGCGAGTCACTGGGAGCTCGCGGCAAACACGACGAGGCGAAAGCAGCGTTTGACAATGCACTCATGAGCGAAGCCTATCTCGACCTCGGACGGTAGTCCTCGGAATGTAGTCCTAGAACAGTCGTCCTAGAACAGTCGGCGGAGTTTGTCGCGTGTTCTGTTCCTTCAGCGTGATCGAATCGGTCGCTGTCGCGTTAGCCGAACAGCTGCCCTCGAATGCAGACGCGTTTGACCCGCAACTGTCGCGATAAAACGAGCACATCGGCCGACTTGCCTCGCTGCAAACTACCGTAGTGTTCATCCATGCCGACACGCTCTGCAGGCGTCAGCGATGCCATGCGGACGGCATCGCAAAGTGGAATTTTCGCATTTCGATACATGGTTCGGACCATATGATCCATTCCCTGCACCGAGCTCGCCAACGAGTCCTTCGACGCCCACCCAACGATGCCATCGCTCGTGAACCATGCCCCATCGTCTTGGGGTCCGAATCGATAACGACCCGGTGGCATTTCCAGGGCGCGGTTGCAATCGGTAACCAAACACAACCGTTGCGGTGACTTCATCTGCCATGCGAAACGCAAGAGCTCGGGCGACAAGTGCATGCCGTCAGCAATGACTTCCGTGCTCATCTCTTCGTTGCCAAGGACAAACTCCAACATGCTGCCCTGCATGGGAACACCGAGTCTATTTCGAATGGACGGAACCGTGCTCATGGCGCACCAAAAGTGATCCACGTGCCGCATGCCATTCTTGAAGGCATCTGCCATTTCGGACCAACTTGAATTCGAATGCCCGCACGTCACGAGACACCCCTGCTTTGTCGCGTACCGATAAAAGCTCGCCGCCCCCGGCAGTTCCGCGGCGCAGGTCGCGATCTTCACGATGCCACGCTTGAAGTACCCCCGAAACTCCGACGAGGTCGGCGCCCGACATTCGTCCGCGTTGTGGCATCCGACCTTTTCCTTTGCGAAATAGGGACCGTAAAGGTGCACACCACCGACGGCGGCTCCTGCGTCAACGCACCATTCATCTCGGTACTGGATACACGCCTCAAGCATCGCATTGATTTGTTGCTCGCTTCCAGTGCTGGTCGTTGGAAAGATCGTGGTCGTTCCGTGCCGGGCATGCGTTTGACATGCGACACGAACGGCATCAACGTCACCGTCCATGAAGTCAGCGCCGCCGCCGCCGTGCACATGCAGATCCACAAAGCCTGGGCAGATCCAGCCACCTCGTGCGTCGATCGTCTGACCGCGTGCCGGGATTCGGCTACGGGACTTTCCCACGTAAACAATCTCGCCCTCGCGACAGAGAACCACCGCGTCCTCAATCAAACGATCAGGCAAGATTGCAGTACCACCAACGAAACAAACGCTACTCACTCGAACTCCTCAACATCATGTGTGCCACGCAGAGAGAACGTCGCCACCAACGACAACTTGGAATGCCACAAAAGCAATGACGCATCGCGACAGCTCAACGCCGGCAGCGAATTCTAACCGGAGTCCGCACTCGAATGGCTTCGGATAGGTGCCCGGCGAGATCATCCCAGGATTCAAACATGCAGAGAAAGCGAGCCTGGCGACGTGGCCGGCTCAAGCCTATCTCAGCGAAGAGCTTCGCCGCGGGGAGTCCACTCTGCGATCGCCGGCTGTTTTTCCACGCGAACCATGCCCTCGCAACGCATTTCATCTTCGTCGGCACGTAAACGGACGTGGACGATTACCTCGTCACCCTTGGGCTGAAACTCTTGCCAATCGATAGGAATATGGAATCCGCTGATGGGTTGGCTGCGAACCAACTCTTTCACCTGCTCACGATCGTAATTCCAGCGTCCAATCCTTGCCTCGGATGGCTCGCGTTTTGGATCCAGGATCACGACCGACAATTCTGCGGCGACCTGAAAGTCGTTGAGGTTGATCGTCTTGCCGAGATTATTGACCACATTGACCACAATCGTCATCTCTTCGACGCGCCCCTCCACCCGGTGGCCTCCTGAGAGAGCCTGGTGAATGCGTAGCGTATCGGGAATGCGATCGGTTGCATTCACAGAATCGGGCAAGAGTATTTGTCCCGGCGGCTTGACGTCTTCCATTCCATCGGTGGCATCAGCAGGCGGAATTTGTTCGCCGGGAAGAATCGGTGGAATCTCTGTGTCGTCCTTGCTCGGCGGAACGGGACCGCCCGGCGCGGGTTGGAGTGGTTCGGAGGTCTTGCCCGGCAACTCTGATGCATCACCCGGCAAGGCCGGAGGGTCAAAACTTGGCGGCGCATCGGATGGCTCGGACGATGATTTCGATCCTTCGTCATCCAACGCTCCTTCCTCACCAACGTCTTCCAATTCATTGAAAGCCTTGGGATCAACGGGATCACCTTCGTCGAAACTTGGTGGGATCAAGTCGTCCAGGTTGAAATCATCGGTCGATTCGGACGGTGACTCAGCTCCGCCGGATCTTGGACCAGCCTCATCGGTTCTTCGATCGGGGCTCGGCTGAATCGGCGGCCTGGCGTCATCTGACTTGCCCTTCGCGGGCGAAGCGGCGTGAACCTGAACTTCGCTCGCTTCGATTCGAGCGCGTTTCAGTTTGTCCCTCAGAACTCGGTTGTGATAATCAGCTTCATACAGCTGGTCTTCCAACACGCGAACTTCGCTGACCAATCTCTTCGAATAGATCTCACGCTTTGCGCGACTTTGACATCCGCAAAGCGCAGCGACCAACCCGCACATGAACCATGCAGCGAGGGAACAACTTCGATGCTGTGATGTCGCGTTCACCGTGAGTGGATGTCGCTCAAACTTTGATGGGCGGGAAAATTCGGAAGGAAATGAACGTTTCCTATGCAGCGATTAGCAAGCTCGGGCCGACGGGGTCAACGGCGGATCCAACCAAGCAGGCCTGAAATCAGCCTAGATAACCCAAACTTTCAATCTCGAGGCCAATCAAAGGCCCAAGGCGACTCGGAACGATCGGCTACCAGCTCCCGAACGGAACCGTGACACATCACTTGGGCAAATCCCGAATTCGTATGAATTCGCGCCATCGGAGCGGCTCTGCCGGGGGATGCAAACAGTGGACCGGCTAGAATGACGGTCCTGATTCAATGGGCACATCACAAATTCGCCGCCGCCAAAAAATTCCTTCGCTCATCACGCTGCCATGACTTCCCAAGTCCTAGTCCAGTGCCCAACGTGCTCGGCGCAGATGAAGGTCACGCCGCCACAGGGCCCAGCCGTGGTGACATGCCCGGGCTGCGGTCAGCAAATCAAACTGGCGCCTTCAAACGCCGCTCCCTCGACGGTGAGCGGCCCGGCTCCAACGCCAGGGCCTGCGGCAGGTTTTCCCGGCCCCTCGTTCACAGATTTGCCGGCACCCTCGCCGCCATCCCGGCCGAGCAAGCCGGCGGGATCGCGGTCACGAACGCCCGCCACCCCCCAATATCGCTCCGCCGCACCGAAAAAGGCGAAGCGAAAGAAGCCGCTGAATCTGCGTGTTCCGCTCATTGTCTTGGGCTGCCTGCTGGGGACCGCCACCCTTGGGGTCGTGGGATACTTTGCCTGGGACAAACTGCCAACGGAATCACTGACGTCCTTGGTCCCGATCGTCGATTCGCCCGAAAAGGTCCTCAAAGATTACGTCGACATCGCGGACGACTTGCGTCGCACGCTCGACTCCATCGATGACGAAAAGTCTCGCGACAAAGCGATTCCGCAAATCCAAGGTCTGACGGAGCGTTGCAGCGAGTTGTCACGTAGAGCGGTGGCAGTCGGCCCGTTGAAACAGGAAAAGCTTCAATCGCTGGGCAGTTGGATCAAGACGCAAGTCCCGGAAAAATCAAGAAGCCTGAAAACGTCGACTGAACGAGTCAGTCAACGAAAGTCGCTTGCGACTCCCGCGTTGACTTCGGCGTTGCTCGACTTGGTCTTCGCGCTAAGTCGAGTGGATGGGACGCTGAAGTCTGCTTGGACACCATTGCCCGAACCAAGCAATCCAACACAACAAGTTGAGTACGAAATCATTTTGGTCCGTCGTTCGGTATGGGGCGCGGTCGCTTCGGTCGCAAGTGAGCGGGCCTTTCAGAATCTCGACGGCGACTACGCGGATGCCGCAGAAAAGCTCGAAGCCATCATCGAGGAACATACCGAGATCATCCAGTCGAAGAGTTTCCTTTCGGTGGGATCACCCTATTTTGGAGTGAGCGTGAGCTATTCCGTTGACACCGGAATGGGCCTGGGTGACCTGATTGCAAAGTATGGGGAGATGAACTCTTCAGAGGGAGTGAATCAGTACAACGCCGCAATATCGAGAATGAGTGAAGTTCAAACGATGGCGGATGTTTCGAATCCGGCAGGCTTTCCAGGCGGAATGGACGGCACCGGTTCGCGTTTCGGGGCGCCCGGTAGACCACCCTTCCGCGGCCGACCGCCAGGAGCGCCTGCGATGAAGTCAAACGACGAAGTATTTGCTGAGCGGATCGAACGCTACAAAGCGAGTCATGGCGACAACATCGTCATTTTCCGATTCCGACGGAAACAGAATTCCGCTCGCATCGCAGATATCAATCTGTACCTTCGGCGGGACATGGGGGCCAAGCTTGTACAAATCCAGTATCGCGGCGAAGAGGGACTTGGCCTCTGTATCTGTGACGCTCCAATCTCCAAAATCGCCGCCGGTATCGATTGGGGAACCGTCACCTCGACGAACAAATCCGATCGAACCATCCATGTCACGATCGAGGAATGATTCTCGGACATTTCACGACGCGGCGGCCTCTTACGAGCCACGTTTTCGGACGCTCACCGGCGGTGCTGACAACGGCTTGAACCTTGAGCTCTTGTGTGGTGACCGATCACGAAAGCAGCGTTTCACCAGACACGGTTTCCCGCAGTCAACGTCTGGGCGCCGCCATGCATGGCACGTAACCTCTGCGACGAAACTCAACGCGATCCTTGGTGCGAACCGAATGGGAATCCGACCGTAGGAACGGTGACGCAATGGCAAGGAAAGAGGAAACATGTCAAACGTAACTGAACAGAACCCTGACCCCAGGGCCGATCTGAGTCGCGAGATACACGCGGCGAGCGAACCGTTTCAAAAACTGATTCATGAAGTGGGCAAAACGATCGTTGGCCAACAGGGCCTGATCCATCGCATGTTGATCGGTCTATTGGCCAATGGGCACCTGCTGATCGAAGGCGTTCCGGGACTCGCCAAGACCACCGCAGTGGCATGTCTGGCGAAAGCGGTTCGGACCGAATTTCAACGTCTTCAATTCACGCCGGACCTTCTACCGGCCGACTTGATTGGGACGCAAGTCTATCGGCCACAGAGCCAGGAGTTCGTGGTCCAGAAAGGCCCGATCTTTGCCAATCTCATTCTGGCGGACGAAATCAATCGCGCACCGGCAAAGGTACAGAGTGCACTGTTGGAAGCGATGCAAGAACGACAGGTCACGATCGGTGGCGAGACATTCTTGCTGGATGATCCATTTCTGGTCATGGCGACGCAGAACCCTGTCGAGCAAGAGGGCACGTACCCGCTTCCTGAGGCTCAGGTCGATCGGTTCATGCTGAAAGTCATTGTGGAATACCCGAGTCGCGACGAGGAACTTGAGATTCTGTCTCGCATGTCTCGGACGAAGCTGACGGTCGACGTCCAACCCGTGGCGTCGCCGGCCGACATCCTTGCGGCTCGTGATCTGGTTGATCGCATTCACGTCGATCGCAAGATTGAGGAATACATCGTTGACATCGTCATGGCAACGAGAAACCCGGCTGCCTACAACCTTCCGCTCGACGAAATGATTCAATTCGGCGCATCGCCGCGTGCCACGATCAACCTGTCGCTTGCCGCCAAGGCCAACGCCTTTCTCGAGGGTCGTGGCTACGTGACGCCGCAGGATGTCAAGGCAATCGCAATGGACGTACTTCGTCACCGCGTCATCATCACGTACGAGGCCGAGGCGGAAGAGCGGACACCCGAGGACTTGATCGGCTTTGTCCTTCATTCGATCCCCGTTCCCTGAGGAATCCTGCGTCGCCTAAATCTTCAGTGCGAAAGGATGAGGACATGATTCCACGCGAGATGATGCGTAAGATCCGACGCATCCAAATCCATACGTCCCACGTTGTTGACGATCTACTGGCAGGCCAGTGGCACTCGGCATTCAAGGGACGCGGTATCGAATTCGAAGAAGTGCGGCCCTATCAAGTGGGCGACGATGTTCGAACAATAGATTGGAATGTAACCGCCCGAGCTGGCGAACCCTTCGTGAAGTTGTTCCGCGAAGAGCGGGAATTGTCCGTCATGCTGCTCGTCGACTTGAGCGCCTCGCAAGACTTTGGGACACAACTTCAAACCAAGCGAGAACTCGTCACCGAACTTGGGGCAACCCTGGCCTTCAGTGCGATCAAGAACAACGACAAAGTCGGACTGACGTTGTTCACGGACCAAATCGAAAAAGCCGTTCCACCTCGCAAAGGAACTCGTCACGTCCTTCGTTTGATTCGCGAACTCCTTTACTGCCAGGCAATTGGACGCGGCACCAATTTGCGGGCCGCATTGGATCACCTTCATCGAACGGCTTCTCGACGCACGGTGGTGTTCTTGATCAGCGATTTCCAAGACACTGGCTTTGAAAAGACACTCCGCATCACCCGTCGAAAACACGACGTCATTCCAATGGTCGTTTCCGATGAACGGGAAGCGGAACTGCCCAACGTTGGTTTGATCCGGTTGCGTGACCCTGAAACGGGCGTCATGGTGACGATTGACAGCTCGAGTCGTCGTCACCGAGAGGCGTTTCGCGACATGAATCTTCGCCGCATCGAAAACCGCGACCTCCTGTTTCGACGTCTTCGCATGCAGCCGATTCGAATCGCAACCGGCGAGGACTACGTCGAACCACTCCAGCGGTTCTTTCATCGCAGGGAGGCGGAACGTTGAATCATCGAAGCACGTCGTTCCTCACTTCATTTTGTGTTTGCGGATTGCTGTGGCTGATCGCCATCGCATCGGTCGCGTACTCTGCGCCTCCTCGCTTTAGCGTGGAACAGGACTCGATCCAATTAACCGCCGAGTTGATTGCAACGACGCCCCAAGTTGCCGATCCCGTGCAGTATCGAATCGTCGTGGATGCTCCCGTAGGCGCTTCGGTCGTGATGCCACGCGTCGCCGAGAACTTGGGTGACTTTGCGGTGATCAAATCCCAAGCGACGCGTGATGCACCGCTTGAGGGGGCGCCAGACCGACGGAGAACAGAGTTGCGGCTGACGCTCGAATCGCTCCAACCTGGACTCCGAGCGACCCCGAACGTTGAAGTTCTCTACCAACTTCCGGACAAGAACGACGACAACGGACAAGTCGCTAGCGCGCTTTCAACTCAAGGAGCTCTGCAGGTCCCCTCCCTTTCGATCGAGATTGAGAGCGTTTTAACCGAAGCCGAAGCTCCGGACAAATTCCGGGACATCAAAGCTGCCATCGAGACGCCCCAACAGTCACAGAGTTCAAATGATCGGACCGCGTTCATCGCTAGTGGAGCGATCGGCATCCTGGCACTCCTGGGCGCCGGCTGGTGGTGGCGAAAGCGTGCCCCCAAACCTGCTGTCTGGGCGATGAAACAAATCACTCGAATTGAAGAAGAACACAAGCAGGGAACGCTCCCCACGCCCGATGCCTACACGGAAGTCTCTTTGGGGCTACGCCGCTACCTTCAACTCGCGCATGACACTCCTGCCCGAGCACTATCCACGGACGAAATCACACACACGCTGGAACAACACGGTTTCTCTGCGGTTTCCATAGCGTCGGCCCGACGTGTTTTGGAAACCGCTGATGCGTGCAAGTTTTCACCCGAAGGTGCCGTGAATGTTGACCGTTTCGAAACACCCTTCGAGGACGCCCGCTCGGTCATCGCCGAGTCGCAAGCGATTCACTCGCGACGTCCTGGCGTAGCCGCGGCAATCGATGAAGACCGCCCGACCGCGAACCCACGTGTGAGGGCATAGTGTTTCAGAATCCTTGGTATCTCGCGTTATTAGCACTCGTGCCGATCGCCGGCTGGTCGCTTTGGCGATCGAGTCGACTAACGGCCATCAACTTCAGTTCGGCGGCCAGCGGATGGTCCGCAGCTCCCACGCTCAAGCAACGTCTGCTGTGGTTACCCTCTGCGCTGACCGTCACCGCGATCACATTGATGATCGTCTCGATGGCCCGTCCGCGTCATGGACGTGAGCAGACGATCATCAGCTCCGAAGGCATTGCGATTGAGATGGTGGTCGATCGCTCTGGAAGCATGAGGGCGTTGGATTTCGAAATTGAGGGCCGCAATGTTGATCGATTGACCGCCATCAAGAACGTCGCCAGCAAATTCGTGATGGGCGACGAAGACACGCGTGGCGGCCAAGCTCTGGTCGGCCGTGTCAGTGACCTGATCGGCTTGATCACCTTTGCGGGCTACGCCGATGCGATCACACCGCTGACTCTCGACCATAGCTTTTTGGTTCAACAACTCGATCGTACCCAAATCGTTACGCAACGACGCTAGGACGGAACGGCGATTGGCGACGCGATTAGTTTGGCAGTTGAGAAACTGAACTCACTGGATGATCGACAACAGGAAACGATCAAGAGCAAAATCATCATTCTGTTGACTGACGGTGAAAACACAGCGGGTGACTTTGAACCAAGTGTTGCCGCCGAGTTGGCCGAATCCATGGACATCAAGATTTACACGATCGGCGTCGGGACACGGGGAGTCGCTCCCTTTCCCGTTCGCCAGCTACCCAACGGCCGCGTCGTGATCCGAAACGAGTACGTCAATATCGACGAGGAATCGCTTCGCTCGATCGCCGAAACCACGAGCGGAAAGTACTTTCGCGCCACCGACACGCAATCCCTGGAAGCGATCTATGAAGAGATCGATCAATTGGAAACGACGGAGGTCGAGGCCCAACAATTCGTGGACTACAAAGAACTCGCAGTACAACCGGTCCGACTGGGAGGTTTCCGCGTTCCCGCTCTGCTGTGGATGGCGTTTCTGTTGCTCGCGGCACGGATGATCCTGTCGCTTACCGTTTTTAGACGTCTAGCGTGATGCGAGGTTAAGCGGCGAAATGCAAGACATCGAAATTGGAAACTCTGCCAACTTGAATTGGCTATGGCTCATCCTGGGGTTAGCTCTGCTTGCGGTTTTCGCGGTGGCCTGGCAACGTCGCGCCGCAAAACGTTTCGCCTCCAACGATATGTTGAAGCGTCTATTGCCGTCCCAAGGCCTCGCTAGATCGGTCGCCTCGATCACGATCGTGCTCGCTGCGATGACGCTGCTCGTGATGTGCATTGTCGATTTGCGTTGGGGGAAAGTTCAGCGTGAGGTTCCGCAATCAGGCATCGAAGTGATGTTTGTTCTGGATGTCTCACGCAGCATGCTCGCCGAGGATGTCTCGCCCAATCGGTTGGAGCGTGCCAAACAAATGATCAAGGATACGGTGGACGAAATGTCGGGGGACCGAATCGGCCTGACACTGTTTGCAGGCGAATCGCGGCAGCAGATCCCGCTCACCAACCACTACGACGACTTCAAGCAAAGTCTCGATGAAGTCGGACCGCATAGCCTGACCCGCGGTGGTTCTCGTTTGGGCGATGCGATCACCATCGCCACAAGAGGATTCCTGGAACAAACCAATGATCATAAAGCGATCGTGCTTTTGACAGACGGTGAAGATCAGGAAAGCAAGCCGATTGAGGCCGCCAAGCTAGCCCGGGATGAGCATGGCGTAAGAATTTTCACGATCGGGTTGGGCGATCTGGAGCAAGGCGCTCGAGTTCCCGATGAAGGTCGACGCGGAGAGAACTACCTGATCTACGAGGGTGAACAGGTTTGGTCCAAGCTAGACGGGAAGACGCTCTCGCAGGTCGCAACCGAATCGGGGGGAGCCTTCATTCCGGCTGGCACCAAACAGGTCAACATGGCGGACGTGTATCACGGCTACATTGCGAACGTCGAGCAGACAGAATTTGAAACGGCGCGCGTCGACAGTTACGAGGCGAGATTTCAGTGGTTTCTACTTCCGGCATTGCTCCTGTTGCTTGGCGATGTGCTGCTGGGAGCGTTCGGGTCGCGGCGGTCATCCAATGACGAAGCCTCAGAGATGCATCCCTCCGTGTGAACGCCTCGATCAAATTTCTCTTCCAAATTCGCGTGGGCTTACCAAGCGCGTTTCAGCAACGGCGATCGCGTTGCACGGGCCCCAGTGAACGCAAGAAGAGGAGTTCCGCGGCAGCTGTTGCCTCAGATCCATTGTCGTATCGGTCAAGCCAAGCTTCCACTTCGCTGTACGTTCCCTCGAACACCTCGATGCCGATCGAATCCTGGATCACGAATCGCTGATCGTCGATTCGAAAGAAGATTCGAAAGGGTTTGCGATGGATTCGCATGTCGTATGGGAGTCGGGGCAAACGTGGGGAATCCCGGCGTCTGCTCAACGTGTTCGAGTCAGCTTCCACAACTCGTGGTTGCCGCATTTAGACTCGGAAGACTTAACCGAGTCGTTCACGAGAACTCACGAATCGAAAAACGGCCGGCGGCGGCTTCCGGTTGCCGACGCATCCTGCGACCGCCGGCCGATGGTGGTCATTGAGCCGTGCGGGGACAAACGCAAGAAACCATCACGAATGATTGGATCCCAAGCACACGCGGCTCAAGTGAATCGAGGGAGCAATCACTTAAACCTGTGGTCGATTTGCACCACAAGAGACGGAAATCCTCAATTTGCCAAAAGAAACGGAAAGTCAAGCAATCCGTCAACGTTTCCGCAAGTATTTCGATCCGCGACCCAAGCTTACGCGCCACTGAGTAAATCGCGTGCTAGGAACACCGCGAGACTAACGATACGCCGGGTTCACAAAATCGGGGCGACATCCGGCATCCCACGCGGCGCGCTGATTGCCGTGTGCAGGTATGCCACCTGCATCACGAATCATTCGTGCCATGTGCATCAAATTCCACGTCATGAAAGTCGTATTTCGATTGGTGAAATCGTTCTCGGGACCACCTGACCCAGGATCAAGATAAGAGGGCCCTGGTCCTGCTTCCCCTAACCAGGCAGCGTCTGCCTGCGGTGGGATCACATAACCAAGGTGTTGCAGCGAATAGAGAATGTTCATCGCACAGTGTTTGGCACCATCCTCGTTTCCGGTGATCAAACAACCTCCAACGCGGCCGTAGTAGGCATATTGGCCCTCAGCATTCAAAAGATGACTGGTCGCGTAGAGACGTTCGATCACTTGCGTGCAAACGGACGTCTTTTCCCCGAGCCAGATCGATGACCCTATCACGAGGATGTCCGCCGCCATCACCTTTTCCGAAATGGCGGGCCAATCATCCCGGTCCCATCCATGCTCGGTCATGTCAGGCCAAACTCCGGTCGCCAGTTCAGAGTCCACCGGGCGGATCGTTTCGACCGCGACACCGTTGGCCTGCAGGATGGCCGTGGAAAGATCGATCAAGCCCTGCGTATGAGATAGTTCCGGCGACCGTTTCAGCGTGCAATTCAAAAACAACGCTCGCAAGTCAGAAAAATCCCATCGGCTTTCTCGACACATTTCGGATTGTCGATCACTCATCTTCATTGCTTCGTAATCCTTAGCTACGTGTGTGGAAGTTATCGCGTTCCGGGACCCATGCCTGATTCGACCGCCAAGTCGTTGGAAACTACATCACGATCGGTTTGCCGAGCTGACGTCGCACGATCACGAATTGCCCTGCGTGCATCATCGGATGTGACGCAATCAGGGAAAACATGTCGCCTACCGTGGGACAAAAGCTGCGGAAGTTCTCGGGAGCCGGTTGATCGAGCTCCGCATCGGAACACTCATTCAATGCCGTCTTCGATGCAGACCGAACGCGATCGAACAGTTCGATGTACGTGGCCTTGTCGTGGAATTGCGCTGGGTCATCATTCTCCGCCGCTTCCTTCGAATGAGCATCGGCGAATCCCTCGGGCAATTCGATTCCCTTGCCTGGTGCGACCGACTCAAGAAGCATGACTTCCGAGGAAATCAGGTGCCCTAACTGCCACGCCAGATGGTTGCATCCCTCGCCTGGACGTCGCATCAAATCGCCATCCTCGAGGTCACCCACATAGGACTTCAAAACCATTTCACTGAGATTGGCGGAAGAACCAAGGGCGTCTTTTGCGTTCATATTTGACCCGTGCGATCGTGTGAAGAGAGAAGTTTTAACAAGCGAACGATTTCCAAGTGAATCCGCACGATATCGGTTTGACTGTCGTCGGGCTACTCACTCGCGCTCATATTTATCAGAAATTGATCTGCACTCCGAATTCTTGCGCCCGATGTCGAATACAAACCGACCTGCTCAGAAAGCAAAGCGTTTCAATTGGAGAAAATCGATGCAAGAAAAGAGAATCGTGCCCAGGTCGGGTTGGGGACCGTTGTTCGTCTGTCTAGCGTGCCTGCTGGCTCCTCTGATCCTGATTCCAACTGGGATCATCATCGACGGAGGCCTCGGCGGTTTCATCGCGATCATGGCGATTCCCCTCATTCCGGTCGCGATCATTGGGCTATTCGGTCTACTGGCGATTCCTCCCAACAACTCGCGTGTTCTTTTGCTGTTCGGCGAATATCGCGGCACGGTCACTGACACCGGATTCTTCTGGGTCAATCCGTTCTACTCGAAGAAACGAGTTAGCCTACGCGTTCGAAACTTCGAAACCGGTTCCTCAACGACACCCGAGCAAAAGGACTCAGCGGGAACGATCATCAAGGAGAAGTCACGCACCTCTGGAAGGCCATCGAAGGTGAACGACCGCGATGGGAATCCCATAGAAATCTCAGCCGTCGTGGTTTGGAAAGTAACCGACACGGCAGAAGCGTTGTTTGAGGTCGATGACTACGAACACTTTGTCGCCGTTCAAAGCGAAGCCGCACTGAGAAACTTGTCGATGCGTTATCCGTACGACAGTGATGATCAAGAAGTTTCGCTGCGCGGAAGCACGAACGAAATCTGCGACCGCCTTCGCGAAGACATCCAAGAGCGACTGGCCGATGCTGGCGTGACGGTCCTTGAAGCAAGAATAAGCCACCTGGCATACGCTCCAGAAATTGCTGCCGCAATGCTGCAGCGACAACAGGCTGGCGCGATCGTGGCCGCAAGAACGAAGATCGTCGATGGTGCAGTCGGCATGGTCGACATGGCGCTTGAACACCTCAACCGAGACGGGATCGTTGAGCTCGACGACAATCAACGCGCGACCCTTGTCTCCAACCTCCTGGTGGTCCTGTGCAGTGATCGCCACACGCAGCCAGTCGTTCAGACGGGTGCCTAGTCATCGTTCGCCAAAACAGTCTCCCTTTTCGAGTCGAAGCGACTTCAACCACGACGACTCTCGAACAAAGCCCGAAGTAGATCGCGGATCACCATGACCGCAAGCGAGTTGCCGAGCAATCGGTACTTCGCTCGCTGACTGAGATCTGGAGTCCACTGGAATCCGGGTCGAAACCCCATCAGCAAAGCAATCTCATTCGGAGAAAAGCGTCGAACCAGGTTGCGTTCGTGGCAATGCAGATAGGATCCAGCCCGAACAGGACTGTTGCCGTACGCCGACGTGAAGCAGGATGCGATAGCGGCGGAGTCATCCGCCTCTATCAGACTCATCGCCTGTCCGTAACGGGAAACCGTGTCCCGATTGACAAGCAACGTGTCATCTTCCCACCCACGCGGATCGAGATAGTCAGACAGGCAACGTCCTACCGAAGAGATCCGTAAATCCTTCGGTGGAGTTCCATCGCGTCGTGCCAACAGGTAGTACCTACGGCGTCGCATCGGAACGCCCCAATCCGTTGGGCAAAGCTGAAAACCGTGCACTCCATAGCCTGAGGTTGCCAGAATTTGGCATAGCTGTCGGTGATGCAAAGAGCCTTCGAAAGCGGGTACGTTTTCCAGCCCGATGAATTCGGGAGTGTTACGCTCCAGCAACGCTAGGATTCTTGCAAACCCTGCGCTTCGCGAATCAGCTTCGCCGCGCTGCGTCCCACGTTCGGTGTATGGCTGACACGGCGGTGACATCCACCACATTTCTGCCAGCTCGGTTTGCACCGAACCCTTTGCCAATGAATCCGTTAAAGATGCGCCGCTTTCCACGGACTCCGATAGCGTGTGGCCCGAAAAATCGTCCAACGACTCGATCGCCCGGACCAGAGGACGAATCCCATGATTGGCCTCGTATACGGGACCGATTCTGCGATCAATGTCGATGGCAGTCACAACGCTTGGGTGGGCCAGCGTATTTGGAAACCAACGCGTCCATCCTTGCGTGGCTTCAGCGACGCCTCCGATTCCGCAAAACAAGTCAACGATTCGAACATTCCCAGATGCTGAATCTAAACGTACGCGGTTTCGATCGCTCGCATGTGTTGGCACGTCGCTCATCCCCCGTCAACAAATCTTATCAAAACGGCTAGGATTCAAATGTCGATTACGCATGCGAGCGATTACGACGAACCCTAGCACTGCAATACCGCATAACGATCCAACATGATCCAAGCCCTGATATTCGATTGCGACGGCACGCTCACCGACTCCATGTTCGCGCACTTTTCGGCATGGCGTGACGCGCTGTCGACGCAAGGAGTCTCACTCGATGAAGATAATTTCTACAAGCACTCAGGAACACCGTCGAGCCGTGTGATACCGATGCTTGCCGCAGCTCAGGGCATGCAGGTGGATTTCGACCAAGCCCTGGCCGCAAAGGAAGAAGCATTCCTTGGGTCCCTCGACGCCCTTCGGCCGATCGCCAACGTTGTCCAGATCGCACGGGAGAATCGGGGCCGCAGGAAGATGGCTGTTGCCAGCGGAGGCACACGCCGACTCGTGCACCACCAATTGCAGCAAGTCGATATCCTCGACTGGTTCGATACGATCGTGACCTGTGAGGATACGGAACATCACAAACCGGATCCGCATGTCTTCCTGGAAGCTGCCGACCGACTCGGTGTCGCACCAGGAGTCTGCAGAGTTTACGAAGATGGTGAACCTGGAATCGAAGCGGCACGTCGAGCCGGAATGGAATGCATCGACGTTCGAACGATGACTCTCATTCCCGCCTGACCGTTCGACTCGAGCGGCTCTACCGTTTCGAGTCGGCCCGAGATCTTCGCTGCGAATTCACTTTCCATCGAAATCTTGATTCGGCGGTTTTTGATTCGGCGCATCTCGATTTGGCGCATTCTGATTCGCCGTGCGATGATCATCGCCTGCGCGCGTTCCGAACCGACCAAGGCAGGTCACAGAGAATGAATGATTGGCAGGTAATTGAATTCGGTCTCCTGAGTTGACTCGTCCCATCGCAACCACTGCTTCAACAGCGATGCCTCGGGACTCTCAGGCCAATTCGCGAGCACTTGCGTGATGTGATAGCGAGCCTGATCCACGTCAACGACGTCTTGACCCGCGACACCCCAATCGCCCGCGTAAATTCCCGCCAACATCCAATGTCCACGCAATTGACTCTGTGATGGCTGTTCCAATTTCACCAACTGCTTGTAGCGTTCGATGGCGTTGTCGGCCTCACGACGCATCAGCAAGTAGTAGTCCGCCTCAATTTCCGTCATCAATCCCGGCATCGTTAAGTTCTGCCGATGTTTTACCGCTTCACCGAGCGATGATCGCATCTCGTTCATTCGCTTAGCAGCTGCCTGTCGATCTCCGAGTCGAAATCGATTCGCCGCTTGGTTGTATGCAACGTTGGCTTGCAGCCAATGCGCCAGAGCGTTGGTCGGTTCAGCGGTGATCGCAGCTCGACTGGCACGGTCGGCCGACTCCAAGTACTCGTTCGCATCTTCGCTTCCGGTGTCAAACGCCAATGCGTGCTCGAGCGCTTCCATGGCCGATAAAATCTCGTCTCGTGTCGCATCACTCTCGGCCAACGAAACGTTCAACTCCGACTGCAGGCTTCCCATGTGACTCATGAGGTGACTCAACGCTTGATCCTCAGGAGCATTCTTTGCAGAGGCCTTGATCAATGCATAAGCCATCGAGTCATCTCGGTGATCCAGCTTCACCGGGACCACTGGCTGTCCATCGTCTCTGCGGTAGGCGGCGGTTTGCATGGTCGCTTGCCCGACGTCCAGAGATCCCCAAACCACGAAGTCAACGCCCAATCTTGCAGCAAGGCCACGCATCGCCTGCTCTCGCGACAAACCTTCTGACCGCAGGCGTCGCAGCTGTTCCTTGATGTCTCGCGGACTAGCGACACGCACACCGGGCACGCTGGCAAACTTATTTCGGAGTGCCGTTGAAACCCGGACGGCCGGGTGCCGCACATCAAAACTGATTTTGTCGAGCGGCATGTGCGGAATCACCGCCAAACGCACTTGTTTGACTTCCTGTGTGCTTCCGGAGTCCCGACGAACGGCGGCGAGATCAATCGCGGTAATGGGTTCGATTTTCGTTAGCGGAGTTTCCGGCTGACGAGCAGCATCGACCATCGCAGTGCGAATTGCTTCATAGGACAAATCCAACATCAGCCCATCGGTCCCCGACGACAACTCGTTCATGAATCGTCGGGTCTGATCAATCGCCTTATCGTACGCCTCGACGACACCATCGCTGCTGGTGCAGAGGACGCAATTGATCCGAATGTTTTTTTGTTTCGCCATCGAAACCAGGATCGACGTTGCATAGCGTCGATAAGCCTCTGGCGTTTCCGCGTCGACAAAAGACTCTGCGTAGGGCGGTGCATCGCCAAACATTAAAATCCATTTTGCCACCTGGTCGTCTTCGCTCCAGGGCAATTCGGTAATGGCATGATGCAACCCGAGATCGGGCAACTCATGAAAGAACGGCGCCCCGCTTTCCGGCGTCAATGCCTCGACGGCTCGATCAATCTCTTCTCGATTACTGCTGAATCGAGGTAGCGGAATGACGACGTCACCCGATGGCGATCCGGCATCACGATAGACCACAATCGCCGCCCGCACTTCGTTGTTGCGATACTGTTTGAGGTCCCCCAACATTTGATGAATCGTGCGTTGAACGCCCGCCAACTCGGACGCCATGCTGTCCGTTCCATCCACGACCACCGCAACCTCAAGCTCCTGGTCGCCCTGCGATGCCAAATCCAGAAAGCTTCTTTGCAGGAGCCCCATCGTCTTCTGCTTGGGAGCCCGCGCTGGCGAGAAGATCGTGGCCATCGCGGAAGCTGCTGCCGAAGACTCGACGGTCGGCATCCGATTCTCTGCGTCCGCCGTTTCGACCGCGGCCTCATTGACCGTCTCCTGACCAGCCGGTTCATCCGCACTCAGACCCGAATTGGACGCAGCCGAAACGCACGTCAAAACGATGACGCCGGGCAGAATCACAAACGTCAAACCGGAACGCATAGCGGACAACCTCGGCCAAAGCAGGAAGGACGGAAGCAACAGTGTTAGAATACCATAGTCGGAAGTGCGGCCGCGCTCGAATTCGATTCGATTGAAGTCGCAACCTTTAGGAATCGGCGTCCTCAAGAACCATTGCACTATCAATGAGAAACCGACGCAGCCTATTCATTCAGAATCACAGACTCCGCATGCTGCCCCGACGGACACAGCCGGCTGGCTTTGCAGTGAGGTTCCGGCGGGGCATCGCTTTGCTGCTTTCCGTGAACTTGCTGGCGATATTTCTTATCCAGGCGACTCATGGTCAGGTTCCTAAGAACCGGCTTCGCGATACGTTGCCTGGTGAAGCCCAACTACCAGGGACGCAGCGTGCAGATCAGGTCCTGCCCGACGAATCGGTTCTGCCCGGAACGCAACGTCCGACACCTACGGAACTCCCGGATGAAGCAACGCTCTCCAGTGAACAGCGTCAATCGATTGACGAGAACGCTGAGGAAGAGGAACTCGCGCCCGTGGGTGGGCAATCACCAATCCTGCGGCTCGCGTTCGATGGACACACGGGCAGGATTCGCACGCTTGACCTGAGTGATGGCGGGCGAACATTGGTCACCGGTGGAGAGGACAAGGACCTGCATGTTTGGAGGCGAACGAATATCAATCGTAGTGGTTGGCTTCATCGTCGGACCATCCGTTGGCCAGTGACTCGCGGACCACGAGGCTTGATCTACAGCACGCGTCTAAAAGGCGACCTCGCTGCGTTCGCCGGGTATGGCGCCTTCGGCTATCAGGGCGAAGTGCGAATTGTCGACGTGGCCAGCGGCGACTTGCAACGCACTCTCTTTGATGCGCAAAGCGGCCATCTTTCCAACGTCACAACTGTGGCCTGGTCACCGGATGATGAGTTGCGATTGGCGACCCTCGACATGGAGGGACGACTGATCGTATGGCAAGCCAACGAAGAGACAGGTTTGTGGTCGGGACGAACGTACGTGGACGTGGATGCGGAGGAGTATTCGGCGGATACGGCTGAACGCCTCCGCCTTTACGACCGACGCGCGTTTGTACCAATGACCTTTCTGAGCCCTAACCGCGTCGCCGTGGCGAGGTTCGTCGGTATCAAGCCAGATGCCAAAGGGATCGCGAACTGGCACATTGAGTTGATCGACCTAGATGACAGAGAGTCGCGACTGCTGACTCAAGTTCAACACTTGCGTCATATTCGGTCGCTCTCGTCGTCATCCGATGGTCGTGTCCTCGCGTCGTGCGACTTTGGCGGCTCGATTGGTGTCTGGAAACTTGACGCCGATGGAAACCCAACCAGTGCGAAGACTTTTCAACCCACTCGACCTCCCCTGTTCGTGCGGCTCGATTCGACCGGAAACCAACTGCTCGTTGGAACGGAAGCCATTGCCGTCACCGAAAATGAAAAGCCGTCAGCGTCCATCGAGATCTGGGACGTGACCGGTGAATCGCCAACCCAGGGGTCTCGTCGAACGATGACGAAGAATGTCCGCGCTGGAATCATCGATACCGATCATCGCGAGGTCATCGTCGCTCAAGACAACGAAATTCAGGTCCTACCGCTGGATCGTCAAGGCAAACTAACCGACGAGCCACCCCAAGTTTTGACCGCGGATGCCAAGCCGGTCCAGAAGGTCGCCTTCCATCGTGATGACGGCTCTCACAAGATTGCGTTCGGATGGAACAGGAATTCCGCTGGCGCCAAAATTCTGGAGGGCGTATTCGATCTTGGTGAAAGCAAACTGTTGGGCCGCGGAGAAATCGAAGCAAGCGAGTACTTCGGTACGCAACAAACGGCGAAGCGTTGGGACGTTGGCCTGGTGAATACGCCATTCGGTCCGAGCTACCAACTCTTCGAGGCGGGTCAACCGCGAGGCACGCTTCCACATTCGCTGGAAATCTGTACCGCCCGCTGTACGCTGCCGGCACCGAAGACCGGCTCCGAAGAAACAGATGAACTTCCCGAGACGGGCGCCGTCATTGTCGGTACCGGCGGCGCCAACGGGATCTACGCTTACCGAGCCAATCAATCGGATCCTCCCGAATTATTGCGTCAATTTCGAGACCATTCCGGCGCAATCACTTCCGTCTCTACATCCTCAGACGGTCACTACCTTGTCAGCGCCGCTGAGGATTCGACGATTTCGATTTGGAATTTGCAAGAGTTGTTCACCGCATCCAAATCGGTCAATCGTTGGGGAACGGAATTTGAAATCGAAGACGTTCAGTTGTTTGCAACCCAAGTGCGAGAAGCGGGCCCGCTCTACTTTCGAGGTGTACGCAGTGGTGATCGCTTGCTGTCGATGGAATGGACCGACAGCGAAGCGAACGCCTTTGCCGAATCGAATCCTGGCAACATGCGAGATCGACTCAACGACGTGCCATACAACACGCTGGTCCACCTCAAATTCACTCGGCGTGGCCGGCCCGGTCCTGACTTTCAATCGTTTCCCGCATGGCGACCGATCGCCACGCTATTCATCGACCAATCGAGGTCTTGGGCGTATTGGACCCCGGCCGGATTCTACGATGCCTCGTTCAACGGCCACCAGCTTTTTGGATGGCAGATCAATCATCATATTGACCAACCAGTTGACTATTTCCGGGCCGCACAGTTTCGCAAACGACTCGAACGCCCCGACGTCATGCGTCAACTCCTGACGGCGGGAAGCCTACCCGCGGCCATGCGTCAAACCCTGACGCAGATCGGGCCTCCACCGGGTGAAGGGACCATCGTCAATCAAATTCGCAGCAGGCCCACGATCGAATTGTTGGCTCCCGATCCAAGCCTGCTTGTTGTCGGCAACCTTCTTCGCGTTCGAGCCCGCATCTCGGCTCCGCTTGGTGCGTCGTTGATACAACCCAAAGCATTCGTCAGTGGCGTACCTGCGGTCGAACAACAGGTGATCGCGCGCGACGCACACGAAAACACGACCACTTTCGAATGGCAGTTTCGCCTTCCTCGTGATCAAGAAATCCAACTAGAAGTATTGGCTGCGACCGAATCAGAGGCCGTCGATCGTTTGCTGGTCGACTTGCAACATCAGCCGGAAGGAGCACGCTCCAAACCGAGACTGCATGTCTTGGCCATCGGCGCGAGTCGGTACCGCGACCCGCAAATTCAATCACTCGACTTTGCCGCCGATGCGACAGAGAAGATGTTGTCGCTCTTCCGCGAAGCGTCTGGTGACCTGTACCGAACCAGCGGTGACCGACTCGTCAACAACGATGCGACACGCCCGATGTGGCGTGTCTTCGCCAAACATGCAGCGGATGAATTGCGGCAAACTGTTTCACCCGACGATCTTGTGATCATGTATTTGTGTGGCCATGGACTACGTGACCGTCGAACCAATCGATGGTATTTCGTCACCGCGGACGCGAACTACAGCGATCTGATGAATGACCGTTACGACGACTGCATCGCATTCAGTGACCTAGCGGCATTGTCTCAGCTACCCTGTCGCAAACTGGCGATTCTCGACTCCTGTCATAGTGGGGCCGTGCAACCATTGATGCGACGCGACGACCTGAAAAGCGCACTCCGATTTCTTCAGGACGACGTCGTGCTTACGCTCACAGCGAGCGAGGGAGATGAGGAGGCCGCAGAGCAGAAGTCGGCTCGAATGGGACGTTTCAGCGCCGCCTTGGTCGACGCCCTGCGTGGCAAGGCGCCTGAACTCGATACCGAGCCCAATGAGGTGTCTCTGCTGGAAGTCATTGACTACGTAACCCGGAGGGTTACTGACGAGTCTGCCAGCGATGACGTCCCTCAGCATCCGACGGCCAGCCCGCACTATCTGCTTCGCACCCTACGGATCCCGCTTACCTCTCGCCCCTGAAGCCCTCAAAACGCCTCAACCGTTGGCAAACCATGCCGGTTGGGCAAGCTGGACTCAAGGTAGCAACTCTCCTTCTAGTCTGGCGGGGGAGATGACGAAACTAACGGCATGTAGGGTTATGCAGATTGGCGGGATGTTACGCAGGATGCTGGATATGCGCACGAGCGGTTACGGAAAGATGCTCCATCGAGCGAAGCCTGCCACATCGCTTTCGATGCTCTTGGTAGCAGCCACCGTCTCAGCACAGGTCGTGGACGTGCCGACCAGTCCGATCGATCGAAACGGAAATCCAATCGCCGGCGCCCAGGGGCAAAACCAGGTGCCGCTCACGCCACCATCGGGCTCGACGACATCACCCCGTCAGTCCGGCAATCCGAACCCCACACCCAACACAAATTCGAATCCAGGTGGAACGGCGAGTCCTCAAACCGCGCCGACATCTGATGCCCCGACACCGAATGCCTTGAACGTCGACCCAAACGCATCTATCGACGATCTTGTCGCTCCGAATGCACCCCAGGCAGCGAACGCACCGCCAACCTCCGCTGCCGACTTTGGCGCTGGACGCCAACGCGGACTTGGAGCGACCCGGGGATCGTTTTCTTCGGCACCCAACATGATTGGCGACATCTTTGGCGGGAGCTTCTCTACCTTCGGAGGATCTCAAACGGTTCGATTCTCGGAGCACGCGGCTGGCACCGTGTTTGGTGCCGATGGAGGATTCAACTCGACAATCGCCTTTGAGTTTGGGACGGATATCACACCCAATGACGTTTTCACCACCGGCATGGGTGCGGACCTGAACATTCCTCCGCCCTCGATGGATGGGAACGCCGACACTTACGCCATCGCCGAGCCACTTCCGCCAAACGACGCCTTAACTTCCCCGGGTCCTGGTTTCATTTTCGATGGCGGAACGGCGGTTTACACGGGAAACAACAACCTCACCACAGCTCAACCGGGCGTCTATACCGACGGCAGCATCTGGTACATCGATTACAGCTACACACAGAATATCCAGGGCGGCGACGGCGACCGAACCGTTCCAGGCCCTGGCGTTGCAGCGCGTCGGGTCAAGCTATCGGAAAACTTCAGCCCGGAAGTTCGTGATCGTTGCTTTGCAACCTACAACTTCTTCAACGACGCCTACGGCGGCTTGGGCGACGTCAGTCGATATGTGCTCGGATTCGAGAAAGTACTGGTAGACGAGATCTTTTCCATCGAAACTCGGATGTTGATGGCGGGCACTTACGGAAGCAAACAAGTGCTGGAGCTTCCCGAAGCACGCGATTTCGAATTCGGTAACTGCGCGCTGATCGGCAAGGGTGTCCTACTACGCACCGAGAACTTCCTGTGGAGCGGTGGAATGGGCGTGACTCTTCCAACCGCCGATGACACGCGAATTCAGCAAGGTGGTGAAGACGTACTCGTTGTCAAGAATCGAACGGTCCACCTGCTTCCATTCAGCGCAATGCTATTCCGACTCACGCGTGATTCGGCGCTTCAGGTTTACACGCAACTTGACGTTGCGGCAAATAGCGACCCGATCTTCGCCAACTTAACTGGCGGACCTTTGCCTCAAATCGGCAAGTTCAACGATTCGACTT
>JBPCVD010000663.1:0-4940 GCA_051010815.1 Rubripirellula sp. | reverse complement strand
GCACGGACTGCACGATGTGCCAGTCTTGCGGCGGTGTTTGCCCAACTCACGCCATCAAATTCGTGGAACGCTGGAACGGTGTCGAATTGAAAGTGCTGGATGATCCCGCTACGGGAGAAACGGCAATGGGACGCCGCGGATTTTTGTCGCTGGCCGTAGGATCATCAGCGGCCGCCGCCGGTGGCATTGGCATCGCCGCAAGCACGAAATGGTTGAGTGCCGCAGTTGCCGGCACGGACACTCTGCCGATCGTGCGTCCCCCGGGAAGTGTTCCCGAAGACGAATTCTTGCAAATGTGCATTCGATGCGGCGAGTGTTTCAAAGCATGTCCCAACAACGTGCTTCAACCGGAGTCGTTTCAGCTGGGCATCGAGGGTCTGTGGACACCAATGGTCAACGCCGATTGGGCGGGCTGTGAATCGAGTTGCAATGCATGTGGGCAAGTCTGTCCAACGGGCGCAATCCGGGCTCTAACGATCGAAGAAAAGAAGGTTGCAAGGATGGGTCTGGCGATCATTAACGAATCGACTTGCCTTCCGTTTGTGGGGCTGGAAGAGTGCGACCTCTGCGTCCAGGAATGTGACGCGGCGGGGTACCACGCAATCGAATTCATGCAGGTTGGAACCGAAGCGGACGAAAACGGGATGCCCATCGAGGGCAAGGGTATGTTGGCGCCTGTCGTCCTTGAAGAGACCTGCGTGGGATGCGGCCTCTGCCAAACACGTTGCTTTGGGATCAACGCGAAAGAGCGTGGCCTGCTCAATCATTCGGCGATCATCGTGGAGGCGGGCCAAGGCAAGGAAGATCGAATCCAGTCGGGTTCCTATCTCGAACTTCGTCGCCAACGGGATGCGGATCGCGATCGTTCGTCGCCACGAAGTTCTCAACCGGCCTCACCATCTGCCGATCCGACGCAATCGCCGATCACTCCGCCCACGTCCCATTCAATCACTCCTGAAGACTCCCCAGCGGATGACGGTGTTTCGGACGACAATCCCTTTGGCTTGTGAGCTGCCGCCGCCAGCCAGGGAGTTGATGGATTCGCCTGCTTTTAGGAAGCTATGCGAAGTTTACGAGTTCTCAACTAACCAGCCTGAGCGAATCGAATGGCAAAACTTGCGCACCACGTCTTCTTCACACTCAAAGATAGCAGCGACGAAGCAGTCCAAACGCTATTAGCCGCTTGTAACCAGTACCTCGATGACCACGAGGGATTGATCGGATTTTCGATTGGAACACGAGATACGGAACTCGACCGCGAAGTGAACCAGACGTTTGATGTCTCGTTGCACTGTATTTTTGCCGACCGCCCGGCACACGATCGGTATCAAACAGCACCACGACATCTGCAATTCATCGAGGAAAACAAAGCAAATTGGGGCGAAGTACGCGTCTTCGACAGCACGATCCACGAGAGTTAGTTCAAAAACTACCTGATTGAGCCAACTTGTGGCCTCACACGCGCATGGCGGTCCGGGATTCTATCCGGACCGCTTTTTTTGTCGTCACGAGGTCTCCAATTTCGATTCCGTCTGCACGTAGTTGGCGGCTACACTGGAAGCCCCGCCGTTGAACCCACCTCAGCCCACGACCGAGCCGTCCCTGGAATGAAGAAACCTTCGCAGTTTCCGACCCGACTTTTCCGTTTGGCCCGTTTCCAGCTCCCTCATGCCTATCTCGGTGTTCTGGGCATCGGCATTTTTCTTTCTCTCGCGATCTCCCGCGCGGAGTCTGCGGATCGCAAGATCGACTTTGCACAAGATGTTCAACCTGTGCTACGTCGACACTGCTACCGTTGCCATGGATCCAAGAACCAGGAATCCGACCTGCAACTCAATGTCCGGCGCGGCGTCTGGGGAGAGCCGGATTCGGAAGCCACGATCGTCGTCAAACACGATCCCGACGCAAGCTTGTTGATTCAACGCATCGTGGATCCCGATTACGGGGACATCATGCCGCTCGATGCGGATCCGCTAACGCGTAAAGAAATTGATCTCTTGCGTCGGTGGATCGCTCAGGGTGCTCGTTGGCCGGACGAACTCGCCGAAGTTAATCACTGGGCCTATGAACCAATCCGACGACCGACACCGCCGAGAGCTCAATCAAGCGATGCGCCTGTTGATCAATTCATTTCGCAACGATTGGCCGATCGCGGGTTGGAAGTCAATCCGATGCTTGAACGTGCGCAGACATTGCGTCGCGTTTCGCTGGCGTTGATCGGGTTGCCACCGTCGCCCGAGGAAGTCGATGCATTTCTTCAAGACGACTCCGAAGATGCCTACGAGCGAGCCGTCGATCGCTTGCTGAGCAGCCCCAGGTATGGTGAACGTTGGGCGGTTCCGTGGCTCGACTTGGCAAGGTACGCCGACAGCAACGGCTTCCAAGCCGATCAAATTCGCGACAACTGGGCGTACCGTGACTGGGTCATTCGCGCCTTCAATGAAGACAAGCCTTTCGACGAATTCGTGGTGGACCAGATTGCTGGGGACCTGCTGCCCAATGCAAGCGTCGAACAGCGGATTGCCACTGGTTTTCACCGCATGACGACATGCAACGTCGAGGCTGGGGTCCACCCGGAAGCGAATCGCGTGAATCAGGTCGTGGATCGCGTCAACACCACCGCGACCGTATTCCTCGGTGCAACGCTCGAATGCGCGCAGTGTCACGACCACAAGTACGATCCGTATTCACAGCAAGACTACTATCGACTGTTCGCATACTTCAACAACACACCACTCGAAGTAAAAAACACGTCGGGGGTTACATGGGATTTCTATGGCCCCAAGATGGACCTACCGATGCGCGAGTCTCTGGCAGAGGAGTTCGCGAGCCTCAGTGAAAAGCTGACGCGTCTAGAATCAGATCGCAAGGATGTCATCTCCAAGAGTGACAAAGAGTTTGACGCTTGGCTTGCACGCCTGAATGCAAGCGATGCGGAAGCGTGGCAGACCGTGATTCCCGTGGACTTTGAAACCAACGGAGGAGAGGACCATCAAGTCCTGCCTGATGGATCCGTGTTGCTATCTGGCAATGTGCCCGACACGGTTGAGCACACGTTCCGAATCGCGCCCGAGGCTGACGTCATCACTGCGATCCGCCTCGACGTGTTGACCGATGATTCGATTCCAGGCAGTGGGCCGGGACGTGGCGATGCCAAACGAACCAACATCATTTTGAATGAATTTTCATGCGAGTTGCTTGGCAACAAGGTGCCCGCGGAGATCATGCTTCAAGATGCGACGGCCGACTTCTCTCAAAAAGGCTGGGATGTCGGCGGAGCGATTGACGGAGACCGCAAAACCGGCTGGGCAATTTCACCCCAATTTGGCAAGCCCCACTGGGCGGCCTTCGAGTTCGCGAATCCGCTCGCATTCGATTCGAAGACACAACGACTGCAAGTCACGCTGGGGCAGTATTACGGTCGTGGACGTGTGATTGGAAAGCCTCGCCTATCGATTTATTCCGGTGACACTGCGTTCTTGCACCTACCAGATGCCATTCGAAAACTGGCCCGCAAACCAGCAGCGAAACTTGCCAAATCGGAACGGAGGAAACTTCGTGTTGAATTCGACAAACACAATCCAAGGCTGAAGAAAGTCGATCGTGAGATCGCGAAGGTCAAAAAAGCGGCGGAGATGGTCAGACCGGACACGACACTGGTCATGGAAGAAATGCAAACGCCGCGTGAAACGTTTGTGATGATCCGTGGTGAGTACGAGAACCTCGGCGAAGCGGTGAAAGCATCAACGCCAACGGTGCTTCCCACCGACGAGACGATTGAGCGCACGGGGGATCGGCTTGAGTTGGCACGTTGGCTCACGTCCCCCAAGAATCCGCTCTTAGCGCGTGTGACCGTCAACCGCTGGTGGGCCCAGCTATTTGGAACTGGGCTGGTCACGACGTTGGAGGACTTTGGAACACAGAGCGATGACCCCAGCCACCCGCTGCTACTTGATTGGCTTGCCAGCGAACTGATCGAATCGGGTTGGTCGATGAAACACGTTCACAAACAAATCGTGATGTCCGATGCCTTCCAGCGTTCGCCTGCCATGACCCAAGCGATGTTGGAACTCGATCCGACCAACCGCTACCTTTCACGTGGCCCCAGATTTCGTTTGCCCGCCGAGTCGATACGTGACAACTCACTTGCCATCAGCGGATTGCTGTCCGACAAAATGTATGGTCCGCCGATCATGCCCTATCAGCCGGATAACATCTGGCGAAGCGTCGGCAGAAACCAGCCGAAATGGGTCGCAGCCAAGAGCGAAGACCGTTTCCGGCGTGGGGCTTATGTGGTTTGGAAACGGGCCGCCCCGTATCCCAGCTTCATCAATTTCGATGCCCCCGACCGCGGAAGTTGTTCCGTCAATCGTGGGCGGAGTAACACACCCCTTCAAGCGTTGACGTTGCTGAACGATCCGGCCTATGCAGAAATGGCGTTGGCGATGGCCGACCGCGTCCTGCAAGATTCCAACGCAAGCGACGACACATCTCGAATCCGCTACGCAGTCAAGCTCGCCATCGCTCGCGAACCTAACGGTACCGAATTGAGCATATTGCTTCGCTTGCTGGAGTCCGAGCGTGCGACAGTGGAACAGAACGAAGAGTCAAGCCTCGCACGCACGAAAGTGCCATTTGCCGGAATGCAGATTCACAGCACCGATCGCAAGGAACTAGCGGCTTGGTTCGCAGTCACCAATGCTCTGTTGAATCTCGATGAAACCATGAACCAATGAGAACGAGTGAGACATGAACGTCACCCCTACACCCATTGGCCGTCGGGCGCTGTTTCAAAAGACCGGTTTCGGTTTGGGCGCTTTCGCGCTTTCACAACTGCTGAACGAAGATTCGACGGCGGCGCCACGAGAGTCTGCGTTGACGGCGCGCTCTCCGCACTTTCCAGCCAAAGCCAAGAGCATCATCTACTTGCACATGGTCGG
>JBPCVD010000662.1:0-4787 GCA_051010815.1 Rubripirellula sp. | reverse complement strand
ACTGAGTCGCGATTCGGTTGCGGTTGTTTCGCAAGCCACGACGATCTTTCCCCCCCACTCCTTGCATTTCGCGATCAAGATTTGCGATCTCTTGTTTCATCGATTCCATCCGTTGCCGATTCACGCTGCCGCCACCTGTCGATTTGTCTTGTACCGGTAACAACAACAGATCGCTGGGACGATGGTTCTGCGCGATGCGAGACGTTCCGTAATACGTTTTGGTGCTGTAGAAGATCCCGGCCAACGAATAATAGTCGTCGGTCGGAATCGCATCGTATTTGTGATCATGGCATCGCGCGCACGCGACAGTTAGACCGATTACTGACTGAGTCAGCGTGTCGATTTGTTCGTCGACCATGTCGGACATGAACTTACGCGGGTTCTTTTCATCATGGTGTTTCAAGCCGATTGCCAAGAAGCCTGTTGCGATCAAGTTCTCTTGCCACTGCTCGTCGGTCTTGACCTTTAAAAGGTCGCCCGCAACTTGTTCCTTGATGAAGCGGTCGTATGGCGTATCATCGTTAAAGGAATCAATCACGTAGTCGCGATATCGCCAAGCGTGTGGGTACGGCGTGTTGCGTGATCCGGAAGACTCGGCGTAGCGTGCAACATCTAGCCAATGCCTGCCCCATCGTTCGCCGTATTGCGGCAGCTTTAAGAGTTGGTCGACCTTTGCTCTGACGGCGGCTTCGGGATTGCTCTTGAAGGCTGTTTGAAAACGCGTGATCTCGGCCGGTGTCGGCGGTATCCCGACAAGGTCGAAGTAGATTCGACGAAGCAGCGTGTAACCATTGGCGGATTTCGACGGGTGCAGCCCCACTTCCTCTAGCTTCTTCGCGACCAAACTGTCGATCGTCGCGCCGCTCCGGCTGCGTGGTGGCTGAAACGACCAGTGCTCGCGGCGACTTTTTTCGATGTCTTTCTTCGTGATCTTTGTCGAGAACTGTTTAATTTCGCGAACGCGCGGATCGGGCGCGCCCATGTCGATCCATTGTTTGAAGTTTGCGATCACTGACGCAGGCATTTTTTCGCTGGGTGGCATTTCGTAGCCCTCCCACGTGATCGCTTCCCACAAAACGCTGGCTTCCGCGTTGCCTGGCACGACTGCAGGGCCAGCATCGCCACCTTGCAAAAGGCCGACTCGAGTATCAACCAATAAACCGCCACGGCTATCCCCCGATTCAACGCTGTGACATTCGTAACAGTACTTGACCAACGCAGGACGAATGCTGGTTTCAAAGAATCTGACCTGAGCGGCCGACGGATGTTGTGCGCTGGCAAGTGCCGGCATCAATACCGCGATGGCTACAGCGATTAGTTGCTTCTTCATTCTGGCTTGCATCCAAGAATTGATAGTTGGCGACTGCCTTGTTTCGACCGATCGTGATCGGACGTGTCGAGGATCTCTCACGGGGGTGGCATCCTGCCGCCTTGGTTGTTTCTTCTCATCCGATGGAAGCGACCGTTGCTTTCGACGATCACACGAACCAGATCGGATGATCGACCAGGCGACATCAGATCAAGCGTGACTGTCTTTCGGTCGTCGCTGAGCGTGATTCGGTCGCCATCACGATCTGCAGTCAAGTTCAGTTCGCGACGCTGGTTTCCCTCACCGGCACCGCGTCGTCCAAACCGATGACTGCTGGCTGCCAGTTCATCGTGGCTGACCATCATTCCGAGAACTGGTCTTGCAAAAGTGATCGAGCCGGTCACTCGTTTCGCCCTTCGTCGCCCCAGTTGCGACTCCGGCGAGAAGTGCAAGATGTAACTACGAACGGATGTATTCGATTGAAGCAGTGACGGCGATAAATCGCCAAGATTCTCGTAATCGCCCGGCTCGGAAATATTGACCATCAATTCCGTATTCAATCGAACCGGGTGGCCTTCCGGTCGAACGAAGATCTGATCGTCACTCTGGACAAATCGAATCTGCTTGGGCCAGGGCGGTACAAAACGAATGGACTCTGATGACCCTGCGATACCGGAAGCCGTCGGCCACATTTTCTCGAAAGGCTTGGGATCAAAGGTGATGTCTTCGACCTCATAATTCGTTCCAATGCGAACGGATTCGCCTTCGGAAAGCAATCGTTTTTCTGTCGCGTCGCGCGGAGCAATCTCGACTTCGCCATCGAACACGGTCACCTTTGAGAATCCGTCAGCTCCGATATCGATTCCAAAAGAAGTCCCCAGATCAATCACTTGGGCAGACGGCGTGTCCACGGTAAAGCCTTCGGCCCCCGGAGGCACAGTCGCCGTCAACAACCCACTTACTAGCTGT
This sequence comes from Rubripirellula sp., assembly GCA_051010815.1. Classification (GTDB taxonomy): domain Bacteria; phylum Planctomycetota; class Planctomycetia; order Pirellulales; family Pirellulaceae; genus Rubripirellula. The sequence goes on along the minus strand of JBPCVD010000662.1, from coordinate 2,509 downwards.
GTTTTTTCGACTGCGAATAATTCGAATTCCGCCGGTCCTTCCAGGGTGACTTCAACACCCGAATCAAATTCAAGCCGAACGATCCCACTCTTCAGTCGCAGAGTCGTGGCGCCAATGCGGTCACCTACAGTAACGGTGTCAGATTGCCAAACCGCATCCGTCCCCTGTGCAATCGAGGCAAATGATTCAGGTTCGGCGGTGGAACCATTTGGACGGAACCAAGTCACGGCGATCAACAAGCAGGCAGCCAATGCTGCCGCGACTGTGAGCGGTAGCCATCCGCGATTTGTTGGTGCTACAGAGCTCTCTACTTGTTCGTCGACGGCGATGGTTTTTCGCGTCGGTGGAGTCGATGGAATCGGTGGAGTCGATGGATCCACTACCAGTTCGGTTGAAAGAACGGCGTGTAAATCCATCAACTTCAGATACTCGTCTCGAGCCGCTGTGCTCTCACGCAGTAGCTTCGTCAACTCTTGCAACTGGGATTCATTCGCAGTGCCCTCTAACGCTGCCGATGCTAACTCGTGCAACTTTTGCGGATCATAAGCTGGGCTTGGAGAGTTCATGACGAAACCTCCAAAGATGCCGACTTACCGTCGATGCATTCCATCAGCGCTACTCGGATGCGTTGCAATGACTTGTAGGCTGCAGAGACGCTGCGGCCGACTTCGGCGGCCGTTTCTTCGATAGACGCTTGGTCGTGGTAGTATTTTTTAATCACCGTTCGATTGTTTTCGGACAACTCGCTTAGGCAATCGCGAAGCGGACCCACGCGAAGGTCAAGCTCGGGTGATAACTCCTCACGCCGTGCCAACAAAGCCGAAGCGACTTCCTCGTCGAGGAAGCCCTTCCAGCGTGCTTGTTTTCTCAAATGCTCCTTCGCTTTGTTCGCTGCAAAACGAAAGGCCCAGGGAGTGAAGGGCAGCGAAGGGTCGTACTTATCGATTTGCTTCCAAAGTGCGACGGCGGTTTCTTGAAAGACCTCGCGGGCATCGTCCGCTTGAGGCACAATCGCCATGACATACCGCAAGATCTCTTGCTCACTCTTGAGCAAGAGCCGGAGAAAATCGTCGTGTTCGAGACGCTGAGTGTCCAAGATTAGTCCTGCCTCGCGATAACGGAGATCATCGTCGCTATAGGAACTTTGCGCCGCGTGATCGTTTTTGGACAAGTCTGTCAGAAGTTTTCCTACATTGTCACAGTTTGGGATTCAGAGCCCACAACCTCAAGGCCGTAAGCCGTTTTCTCGCAGTGACTTAGCAGGCGAAGACCGAATTGGATGCCGCGAACCACGCCTCGGCGATGGTCAACGAATTGGCCATCCGCCTGGCATCGTCGACAGGCGATCCTCAGCGACGTTGCCCAGGCGACCGCACGTCCAACGACGTTGATTTGGACAAACAGGTTGATTACGAGCAGACCGATGTGCGGCGATGAAACATCAATCGGCCGAACGCGTTTCTGGGGCAACGAACCTCGCCGTCGGCGCAGCGAAGATTTCACGGCCTGCGTTTTTAAATAGGGAATGGAGTCCCACAGCGATGCAGCGTTCTCAAGTAAGAAGGTTCCAATGCGAGGTTGATACTTGCGGTGTATGATCGTGCCTGATTCCAAACTCGTGCCAGTCCGCGGACACCATGAAACACCTGATAGTCACACTCCTGCTGTCGTTCTTCTGCGCGAGTGCATTCGCTAAGCAACGTCCCAACGTCTTGTTCATCATCGTCGATGATTTGAATGACATGCCTCTTCATCCGGAGGGCAAACCGCACGTCCCGACGCCGAACTTTGACCGACTGGCGGCGCGCGGTGTCAGTTTCACCAATGCGCATTGCAACGATCCGATCTGTGCCCCCTCGCGCTCGAGCATGTTGACGGGCCTTTATCCGCAGACTTCCAGTCTCTATTGGTTTGAGGACTATCGCAACAATGCTTTACTCGCAAAGTCTGTCACGTTGACCGAGCATCTGGCGACCAATGGTTATGGCGTCTACTCGGTCGGAAAGATCTATCACGGTAACCAGGATCCGAAAGGCTTCTACGCGGATCGAGGTCCGGGAGGAAACATCGGCCCATGGCCATGGGATGGACGCAAGGCAAGTCGGTCAGGGTTTCTACCCCATCCACAGCAGATGTTCCTCTATGACGATGATGCCGATCCTGACATGGACTACAAGTGGGAGCATACCTTCGGTCCGCTGACCATGATTCCTCGGTACGCGGCTGATCCCGACAACGATATCCCCGGATATCACGGATGGCGACTTTCTGGAAAGCCATGGAGGTACGAATCCGACGACGATCGCGATGCCATGCCCGACGAGATGAATGCGGCCTGGGCTGCAGAGATTCTTCGAAGAGAACACAAAAAGCCCTTTACTCTGTTCACCGGGTTCAGCCGAACACACACGCCACTGTACGCGCCTCAGAAGTACTTCGACATGTTTCCCCTCAGCGAGATCGAAGTGCCCAAGGCATACCTGGAGGGCGACCTCGATGACTGCGCACC
>JBPCVD010000661.1:0-6181 GCA_051010815.1 Rubripirellula sp. | reverse complement strand
TTGGCATTTTCATCGCGGTCGGTTGTTGGCCAGCAGCCGAACATCTTGTTGATCGTGCTGGACGATGCGGGCTATAGCGACATTGGCGTCTATGGAAGCGAGATCAGCACGCCCAATATTGACCGCCTGGCAAATGAGGGCATGCAATTCACACAGTTCCACGTCACTCCGAATTGTTCGTCGACGCGGGCATCGTTACTGACGGGAATGGATCATCATCGCACCGGCCTTGGCACGCACGGAGTGATGGCTGAAAACCAACGAGGGAAAGAGGGTTACGAGGGCTTTCTTAACGACCGCGTGATTACCCTCCCCGAAGTACTGCAGTCTGCCGGCTACCACACGATGATGGCAGGAAAGTGGCATTTGGGAAGCAAGGACTCTGCGACCTGGCCATCTTCGCGTGGATTCGATGACAGCTTCGTCTTACTTAACGGCGGCGCGAGTCACTGGGAGGACAATGCACCGCTGTTCCCATCGAAACCAAGTCGATACGTCGATCAAGGCAGACTGCTGGAAAAACTCCCGAAGGGATTTTATTCCAGCGATTACTACACCGACATGATGATTGAGTTCATCGATAACGCGGAGAAGCCGTTTTTTGGCTACCTTTCCTTTACTGCTCCGCACAACCCACTGCACGCGCCATCAGATGCGATTAAAAAGTACAAAGACAAGTACCTGGAGGGTTGGGACGCGCTTCAGCGAAGTCGTCTTGAAAACCTGAAGTCTCGCGGGCTGATTCCTGGTAGCGTCGATCTTCAACCCAGGCCCGCATGGATCCCGGCGTGGGAAGGCCTTTCCGAAACGGAAAAGCAAACGGCCGCACGTGACATGGCCATCTACGCGGGCATGATTGATCGGCTCGATCAGAATGTTGGTCGGCTGGTGGATAGACTCAAGGCAAAGCAGAAATACAAAAACACGCTGATCCTGGTGATGTCCGATAACGGACCAAGCAAGACAACCATTGCCGACTACTTGGAGCTCGACGGGAAGGGTGCTGGATTTCTCGAACAGTTCAACAACAACTTAGACAATCGCGGTCTGCCCGGTTCCAGTGTCGATCTCGGACCGGGTTGGGCCTACGGGCTAGCCGCGCCGCTAAGACTGATGAAGGGCTATCAAACTCAAGGCGGCGTGCTGAGTCCTTTGATTGTTAAGCCACCACAAACTTGGAGAGTCGCGAACCGGGTCATCACGTCGCCGGTTCATGTCATGGACGTCATGCCCACGCTGGTGGAAGCGGCAGACGCGAATCAGGCTGCTGTAGATCGCCAAGGCAATTTCCTGCCGGTGCAGGGAATGTCGTTGGCGGACTTGATGCAGAACGGGGCGCACGACGCGTTCGACCAACGCGGGTTCGGTGGCGAACTGTTCGGCATCCGATCTTACCGTCGCGGGAATTGGAAGATCCTCAAACTTCCGAGTCCTTATGGTACGGGCGATTGGCAACTCTACGATTTGTCATCCGACCCCGGTGAAACGTCCGACCTCGCCAACAGCTTTCCGGATCGAGTCAAAGAGCTTTCCGAGAAATGGAATCAATACGCATCCAAAAATGGCGTGGTAGAGCCTGACAAGCCCGTGGTCTACGCGAAGCCACCGTCTCCGAAAAATCGGCTTTGAAGGAGAGGGGCGGCACGCCGCCGCTCACGCAGCAGAGGTCATGCACGTCCGGATAGCAGGGCACACGTCCGAATAGAGGGCAATGTGTCGCCGAAGCGGCCATCCCAAGACGGGCATGTTCTAACCGGACAACTCTCTTGCCGTCCCTAAGTGCGTGCCAGACTCAGCACCGAACGCTCGCAAGTACTTCTCAAGACTTGAAGATTTCCGGTGCGCCATACTTGGCATGGATCGCGTTGCATTGCGTCGGATCCATCCGCAACCCTTGCGCCAAATCAGCGAGGTAGTTCGCCTCTTTCTGCTCGTCCAAGTCGATCGTCAACAAAGACATCGTGTAGACCCCCTCCTCCATTCCCCGCGGCACGTCCCAACACAAACCACGAACGTCAGCCGGTCGGTTGAATTCGCTTCGCAAGAACTCGGCCTCCTCGTTGGACTCGATTCGGGCCAACATTTTCTCCTGCTCATCTTTGGTGACCTGACCGTCTGATTTCGCAGCGCTAATCATCGCACGAATGAGAATTTTGGCGTTATCGTCCAGTGGTTTTGATTCGGGAAGGCGAGAGGATTGAGTCGGACGCTGAGGAGTTCGGCTGGGCGTGCGAGAGGGCTCGGACCTTTGCTGAGGTATCGATGCACGTTCGCTACGCCCCGACGATGACACGCTACCACCGACATTCAGCAGATCCTCCAAGTCATTTGCTGCCTGATCGATCGTTCGCGGTTGCCGAGCCTGAGGATGAACCCGGGGCTGAGACGGTTTGGGAGCACTTCGCCGCCCCAAAATATCCTTGAGAATATTCCCACCAGACGAACCGGAGCTACCAGAAGAAGATTTACGGCCAAGAAGCGAACCGAGAACGTCCATCGGATCCATGAGTGTCCCTTTCAACAGAGGAGTCTTCAACGAAAAAGGAGCAACAAAAAACTGCCCAGATCCAAACGTATCGTATTGGAAACCCACGTTCAAACGCTGTGCGTGCAAGGCTTCGCAATCTTCATCCTACGTGAATCCAATCATTCGTGATGTCAGGCCACTCACGAACGTCATTTGGCTCGGTCGAAGCCGGGAGAAACTCGCATCATCATGCTGCCTGGCCTATCATCTGACGACTCCCACACAAACCACGCGTGACTCATGCAACTGGAACCGGTTCTCGATACGCTCGCCGAGCTGATTCGCATCAAGAGCGTGAACCCTAACTACGATGACGGAGTTTCGGAAGCAGAGATCACTGGCTACATCGAGTCCTTCTTTACGAAACACGGGATCGAGACACGTCGCCAGAACGTGATCGCCGATCGAGACAACCTGATCGCGACAATTCCGGGAATCGATCGGTCTCGCCGAATCATCTTCGAAGCCCACGTCGATACGGTTTCTGCGTTGGAAATGTCAATCGCCCCATTCCAGCCTCTCGTCCGCGACGGAAAGATGCACGGCCGCGGGTCGTGCGACACCAAGGGCGGTTTGGCCGCGATGATGCATGCGATGGTTTCCCTGCACCAGCAGGAGAAATCGCCACCGTGCGAAGTTTGGTTCGTGGCAGCCGTGGACGAGGAGTTCAGCTATCGCGGTGTGGCGGAACTTTGCCGCGAGCTCGACGCATCGACAACCCTTGCGGCAATTGTTGCGGAGCCAACCGAATTGCGATCTGTCATCGCCAGCAAAGGACTCGTCCGCTGGGTGATTCGCACCGAAGGGGTCGCCGCCCATTCTGCCAAACCGCACCTTGGCAACAACGCGATCGAGCAAATGGCGTACATCATCCAGGCGATCGAACGTGATACGTCGGCGATGGCCGCCACCGATCACCCGTTGCTGGGCTCAGCCACCTGCAACGTCGGCCTGATTCGTGGTGGCATCCAAATCAATCTCGTGCCTCCGCATTGCGAGATCGAACTCGATCGCCGAATGCTACCTGGCGAAACACCTGAAGGCGTGCTCGCACACTACCAAACGCTTCTCGACGGCGTGATGGCGCACAACCCGCAGATCCGCGCCACCATGTTGCCACCCATGTTGACCGACGTTCCGTTGGAAACTCCTGTTGAAAGTGATGCGGTTCGACAGATGCAAGGCGTCCTGTCGTCACTTGACTTGAACCCCGAACCGATCGGGGTTCCTTTCTGCAGCGACGCAAGCAAGTTCGGTCAACTTGGAATCCCAAGCATGATCCTGGGACCCGGCAATATCGATCAAGCTCACGCAAACAATGAGTTCGTGGATTGCCGACAAGTCCTCCAAGCTTGCAAGGTCTACCAGCGGTTCATGACGGACGCTTTCAACGAATAATGGCCCGGCTATACGCGCCCACGATGGCCTCCGAATGTCCCTGCAGTGCGAGACTCACCGCAAAGATCAAGCGTGCAAACGACACGTGATTTCGACAAGACAAACCTTCCTTCGACCGACCCGAGAGAGTTTCCTCATGAGCGTCCGTACTACGTTCAACCGCCGTCGCTGGCTTCATTCTGCTTCCGCTACGGCTTCCTTGGCTTTCTCTCAGACGCGGGGGACGACAGCTCACGCTCAGGACTGGCCTGATGTGTTTCCGGCATCTCCCGAAAACACCGCCGCACTGACGGAACGTCTAAATCCGAAAGTCGCCAGCGCTCGACAAGCCGCGATGCGAATCTTGAAACCAACGCCTGCCGAACTCCAACGCGGACTGCGACTTCATGCAGAGTCGATCGTCTTCGATTCCTATGGATTTTCGCCGCGTGCTGCGGTTGACGGTGATGCCCTGGCGAAAGCGGTTCGTTCGGGCTTGTCACGAGTCGAACTCAAGGACCTGCAGGAAGAAATGTCGATGACACGTGTCGCGACAGACCCTGTTCAACAACAGGAGTATCGAGACGCTTGGCGAGCCTCCGGTGTGACCTGCGTGTTTCAAAATGCGGGGGAGGAAGGCCAGGATCCGATGCGGCTGATCAAGCGGTTGGCCCGCTTTACTTTCGTCACCGACATGATGCCTGGATTCGTTGCCAAGGCAGCCTCGCCGCAAGACGTGGTGACCGCGAAACGTGAAGGACGCCATTGTCTCTACTTGACCGGCAATGGCGTGCCGCTGACACAACGCTGGGTCTCTGTGCCAGACGAACTTCGATACGTTCGTGTTTTCTTTCAACTCGGCATTCGAATGATGCACTTGACCTATCAACGCCGAAACATGATCGGAGACGGTTGTGGCGAAAAGACGGACGCCGGTCTCAGCGACTTCGGGGAAGCGGCGATCGCCGAGATGAATCGCATCGGGATCATTCCTGACTGCGCTCACAGCGGCTGGAAAACTAGCCTCGAGGCCGCCAAGGCCTCAAGCCTCCCCGTCGTGGCAAGCCATTCGGTTTGCGGCGAAATCTACCCGCACATTCGCAGCAAGCCAGACGATGTGATCAAGGCGATCGCCGACTCGGGTGGCTACATCGGCATTTGTTGCATCCCCAGATTTCTGCGTGGCAGCGGGGACATCAGTGTCCTGTTGGATCACATCGATCACGTGATCAGACGATTCGGCGCGGATCATGTGGCGATTGGAACCGACGTCGCCTATCAAGCGCAAGACGCGTCACGCGAACGCACCAAGGTTCCGAGTCGCGAAAAGCGGCCAACCGAATTCAGGTCGCTGTGGCCGGCCGACGACTACAAGACGTCAAAGGAGGCCACCGAAAGCGTTGCCTGGACGAACTGGCCGCTATTCACCGTCGGATTGCTGCAACGTGGGCACAGTGACGAAGTGATTCGCAAAGTGATCGGCGGAAACGTCATGCGGGTTGCCAGCCAAACACTCCGCCTGTAGCCAGCGCAATAAAAAAGACCGCGGAGATGTTGATCCCCGCGGCCCAAAATTTGATTAGCTTCGTATCGCTAGGCCGCGCGTAGCTCACGCGTGTGCTGTGCAAAACTGATCCAGTCGGTGACTTCCTCGAGATCCGGAAGTTTACCTCCCCGCAGGATTCGCTTGCCATCGTTGCTGTGGGAGATGGGCTCAATCAGCCCGAATAGATCTTCCGCATCACACTCCGCCAACGACTCGGGGGTGATGACTTCGGCAGCCACCAACAGTTGAGCGTCGTGGCCCCTCAGCATGGGCACTCGGCAAACAAGCGTCGCTTGCTGTTGCCATTGCACCACGGTGTCTGCCTCCACGCGGCGATGATCCAATTCGGTAGCCACGGACTCCGGATCGGCATTCAACAGATCGTCGACCGAGTAGATTTCGAGTCCATGAAGTCGTTCCGCCATCTTTTCGCCGATCGACGGTGCGTCGACGACGGGACTTTCACGATGAAGATAGAATCGAAGCTCGCGAACCTCTGTTTGCGGTTCATCGGCAGCGGACTCAACCTCGACGTCTCGCTCGTATCGAACCACACGTCGTTTGGATGTTTCGCCACTCGATCGTCGTTTTCCTCGACGACCATTTTGTGTTGAACCTTTGCCACCAGAGCCGTTTTCAGACCAGCTACGACGCTTGCGGGCCGCCTTTTCGCTAGACCGACTTGAGCTCGACTCCGTCTGCCCATCATGACTGGCACGGACGACGCGGCG
>JBPCVD010000660.1:0-6443 GCA_051010815.1 Rubripirellula sp. | reverse complement strand
CACTCTTCCCCTGCTGACTCCCCGATCTCGAGCCAGTTCTGCCTGTGATCCCAGCTCTTCGGAAGACCTTGGTTTGAGCAGAGTACGCCTCCGAGGGCTATTGGACCGTCAATTCAACAGCGGGCCGTTGCTGTTGGGTAAACGCGCGTCGGTGTAAACGACCGACTGCAGTTTCAATTTCTTGTTCGTGCAGCAGTTTGGACCAACTGCTAGCTCAAGAATATTCTGCGAAATGGAGCAGGACGCAAAGACCGAAGCGACCTTTCTTCATGCGTCAAAGAGTGCTCAAGATTTCTTAACGAAGCCGCAAGTGGCACCGCTCTGGCAGGGCCCGCCGCGCCGTCGCACAGTCCGAGACTAAGTTGCCGGTACATTGCAAACCGAAGACTGGTTTGGAGCGGCGGCGAGCGATCCCCGCAATGATCACGATGTGATCCGAGTCTGCGAACCGACACTGATCACACGTTAGGCAACGCGACGCGGTTGCGTGCGGTTGAAAGCGTCCTGATCAGAAAGTTCAGGTGAATCTGCAAGACTTGCACTCGGAAGTGGTCGCGTGGGCTGGAGTGCCGGTGTCGTGATGTTGGCCAGCAGAGCTGCATGGACGGAGGCGATTCGATCGTGATCCGCTGTCCCGGGTGTTTCGTCGGCGAGTTGCTGAAGGAGTTGGTCGGCACGGCGACGAAGGCGATAGTCGTGGTAGACGTGGACCGCCTCCTCAAGTTCCGCAGCACGTTTCGGTCGTTGATTGCCATCCGCCATCAGGCCATCCAACATCAGCGAAGCAGCCGACGTTGCCACGAATTGTTTCAACTCGTCGTTGCGACGCCCATCCAGGCTGATCACCACGTAGGGAACGTCTCCGTCGTAGGGCTGATCGGTTTCGGCGTGGACAAGTTGGCCTTCGCGGATGACATGGGTTTTCAGAATCCGGCGTTCCGCTTCGTCGTCTTGCATCATGAGTGCGAAGTTCGCAACTGGAATGCTGGATCCAGGACGCGAAAAGGTGATCGATTGCGTCGATCGAAAGGCAGGACGTTCGTCAAAGAATTTTTCGCCCAAGCGGCCCAGGAGTCGAGTGACAATCGAGGCCCCCTGCAAATGCAAGGCAGCGGTGGCGAAGAGCGGAATTCCGGAGGCGGCGCTCAACGCGTTGGCGACCTGATCAAAGTCCTCCGCAGGAAATTCGTCGAAGCCAAACTTGATCGTCAGGCTCGAGTTTCTCTGAGTCAGCGACGGGCTATAAAAGACGACGGGCGTCCCAAGTTCGTCGGCGTGGGGTGTCGAAAATCCTGTTCGTGGACCGACATCACGGCGAAGAAAGTTCATCGCCGTTGCTGCTTCGTGCAGCACAGGCGAACTTTTGATCGCCGATGTCAGCACCATATCGGAGGAGCGATTGAACAAGTTCGTCCGCGGGAAACGCCCTGTGTAGACGTGACGAATTTCGATTGTCAGCGGGCGACAAAGACCGATGGGCTCAAAGGGCGTCGTCGTTGCCACGGGGGAAACCATCGCGCCGCGAACATCGTCAGCCGTCATGCGACCCGTCGAGAAGTCGATCACCGCATTGTTTGGATCAACAGACCTTCGCTGACCGAACCGCGCGAAATGTCCTGCCTCCGTTTTCGCTTGGATCTCATCTTCATCAATCAACGCGCCGCCGTAAGCGTAGAACATGCCCATCGCGTTTTTTATCCTTATCCGAACGATTCGCGACGACTCCGGCGTTGCAGGAGCCATCGCCTGGAATAAACGAACGCCTTCAACAGAAACGCGTTAGTAGGAAGTCCCTGGTCGACGCCAAGGAAGACTTGAACTCGATCCGCTCTGGAATGTGTCTGAACTGACGGGATCGGTCGACGGCCCCGAGGCGGGCGCCGTCGATACGGGTGGAGCCGTGCCGGAGGACGGAATGGGGTTCATGCGGGCAGCAATTTCGGCTTCTGGAACCGTTTGGAATCCAGATTGATTCGGATACGCCGTCGTTGGAGCGGGTTGGAAATTGCTTGTCGGAGGAGCGGACTGGAAACCGCTCGAGGGTTGAAAGCCACTTTGGCTCGTCGGGGCACCGGTGGGCGCGCCAGTCGGAGCACCGGTGGGATAGCCGGGGGTGGTCGGTGCCTGAAACCCTGACGGAGCGGAGGGTTGATAGTTAGGTTGCGCGGGTTGATAGCCAGGCGGCGGCGGTGAGCCCGTGAGATCGATGACCTGCATCCCGCCCAGTTGTGGTGAAGTGGGTGCCGGTGGAGGCGCCGTACTTGTCGGAGCCGGATTTCCGAAGGCCGAGGGTGCCGTGCTTCCGAAGGCGGAGGGCGCGGGGCTACCGAAGGCTGACGGCGCAGGGCTGCCAAAAGCGGAGGGAGCCGTGGGGGCTACGGCGTTCGCACCGGTAGCGGAGTTGGGCGCGAAGCTGTTGCTGCCAAAGCCTGCCTGGGTGGATGGATTCGCGACATTCGATCCCGTTTCGGTCCAGCCGGCAGCCTGGACTCCCGATCCGACCGGGGCTGGGCCCGGGACTGCTCCGAATTGGCCGGGGGTCGTCGGCGCGATGCTGGCCTGACCGGGAGGGCCACCAATGTAAGCGTTCGGTGCTGAGAATGACCCCGTGGATGGTGGGGTCACACGCGTCGGACCGCCAAACGGATTCAGCGAGGGCGATTGCCCAGCTGCGACTGGCGAAAGTGGGCCGGTCGGACCCGCTGTCGATGGGCCGGTTGTCTGGCGACATCCCATGGCGACGAGCGAAACGGTGGACAATAAGAGCGTGGCGAATTCGAGCCTGCGCATATCCAAGCACCTGGCTGGTGGAAATTGGGCGGCGGTTATCGGGTGAACTTGAAGCGAGCTTTAGCAAAAACCGAGAACGGCTCGAAAGACCAGATGTTTTTCGACGTCGTTGCTTTGCAAGCAATTCGGGTGGTGCTGGATGCAACGCCTTTGCGGGCAATTTTGACTATAGCGACTGTGCGGCCAAGGACGATGATCCGGTTTGGACGGGGAGCGCTCTTGGAGTCCCGTTCTGTCTTCGCACTACCTCGGCCCACAAAGGGTGTTCGCATATGCGACGCTTCATACTGACCGTATTGTCGATCAGCACGATGTTGATTGGCTCCAGTACCTTCTCTCATGCTCAAAACGGTACTGCGCCCAGCTTGCAGACGTTGAAAGTGCCAGCCGCGCATGCGAAGGCAATTGCAACGAAGCTGAGTTTGCAATATCGCGATGTTCCGGGAGTTCAGATCTCGCCCGATGTTCCCAATCAGCAGTTGGTGGTGATGGCACCACAAGCGGCACAGGCCGCGATTGCGAGCGATTTGGAGGCAATGCTGACCTCACACGTTCGGACCGTCTCGGCGCGGTCGACCGGACCACTTTCGGTTGGATTGACTTACATCACCTGGCGTGAATTCGAAGACGACTTGCAGCAATTGGCTGGCGGGCCTCTGCCGATCACGACGAGTCGCAACGGCGAGCGAGCCGCTTTCCAACTCACCGTTGCGCCGCTGCAGGGCACAACGATCGAGGTGGATCGCCGAAACAACTCCGTCACGGTCGTGGCACCAGAGCCATCGATGAAGGGTTGGCAAAAACTCATTTCGATGCTCGATCAGGTATCGGATCAGGGAAGCGCCGTCACCGAAATCTTGCGAATCGAAAATGCCGAGCCAGCACCGGTTCAGCGAGCACTTCGTTTGCTTCGCGAATTGGAAAAGAAGAGCAATGACAATGTTGTTGACGAAAAGGGCAATGCATCGCCATTCCGCAACGCTGTATTCCAGCAAAATGCGGGTGAGGTTGCCGGTCAAGTCGTTCCACCTCAGCCTGGCGCCGAGGGCACCGATGAAGAGGGTGGCGCCGGAGTGATCGGCGACACGCAAATTCAGTTCGTGCCGGAGCTTGGCACGATCATCATTCGCGGTGCAAAACGCGATGTCGAGCGTGTGATGGAAGTGATTCAGCAAATTGAAGAACAGAGCAAGATCACCAAGCCCGACGTCGAGGTGATTGAGTTGCAACATGCGGACGCCAACGCGGTCGCCGCGCTGCTGCAACAATTGTACGAAGATGTGCTTTCGGCACGTCAGGGCGAAGTCAGCATCACATCATTGGACATTCCCAATGCGTTGCTCTTGATCGGTCGAACCGAGGCGATCAATGGCCTCAAAGAGTTGATCGAGAAGATTGACCAGCCCGTGTCTGAGTCGAGTCGGCTTCGTGTCTTCCGATTGCAGAACGCATCGGCGGTTGACGCGGAGCAAACCATTCGAGACTTCTTCACGGACAACCCTGGTGCCGGAGACGACACTCGTCCAGGACTTGGGCTTCGGGTCCGCATCCTGGCCGACTACCGCACGAACTCACTGATCGTCAGTGCCGCACCACGCGACATGATCGAGGTCACTCGATTGGTCAATGATCTGGATGTTCAGCAGATCACGGCTCAAAACCAAATCAAAATATTCCCGCTTAGCAATGCCATTGCGGAAGAGTTGGCTCCTGTACTTCAGGAGGCGATCAATGGTGAGGGCGAAGGTGGCGGCAACGATAACATCACCGCACCTTCGACTGCCCTTTCCATCGTGGCTGTTGATTCGGACACCAATCAGGTGCTCGATTCAGGCATCTTGGCGGGAGCGGTTGTGACGGCCGACATCAACTCGAACGCCGTCGTGGTTCGAGCTCCTGCGGCCAGCATGCCACTGATCGGCGAATTGATTCGTCAGCTTGATCAAGCCCCTGGCATTGACTCGCTCGTCAAAGTGTTCACCGTGGAAAATGGTGACGCGTTGCAATTGGTCACGGCGTTGCAAAGTTTATTCGGCGATGACGCCTCGACCTTCGGAACGAGCGTTGGTGCCAGCAACCTGCCTGCGGCGACTGCATCGGGGGAAAGTTCGCTTGTGCCCCTGCGTTTCAGTGCCGATCAGCGAACCAATAGCATCATTGCCAGTGGTGGCGCAGATGACTTGGACGTTGTGGAAAGCATCTTGTTGCGACTTGACAGCGAAGGGTTCGCCGAGCGAATCACGGAAGTGATTTGGCTGCGACATCAAGCGGCTACCGACGTTGCGACTGCCATTCAGACCTATGTCCAGCAGCGGACACAGACTGTCAATACAATCCAGCAGTTCCAGCAAGGCTTGGGCCCCTACGACTTGCCCGATCGTGATTTGATCGTCGTCGCCGAGCCCGTTAGCAACAGCATTCTGTTGAGCGTGTCACCACGTCTCTATCCAGATGTGCGACGAATGATCGACAAACTTGACCGGCGACCGCCGATGGTTTTGATCAAAGTCATGCTTGCAGAGGTTCGTTTGGACGATGCATTCGAAATCGGTGGCGAAGTTGGTTTGCAAGACTCGCTGCTTTATGACCGTGGCGTTGCAGCCGGCGGCTTCCCAGGGGCGACACTCCCAAGTCTTGATCCCACGACGAATCCTGGCTTCAACTTCAATGCCAATAGCCTCGACAATGATCCGAATATACTTCCCAATGCGAACTCGTTTGGCCAAGGCAATCTTGCTGCTCGTGGTGTGACAAGTTTCGGTCTCGGTGCAACCAACAGTGCATTGGGCTATGGAGGCTTTGTGTTGAGTGCCGCAAGCGACTCGATCAGTTTGCTGCTGCGAACACTTCAAGATGCTGAGCGACTGCAGATCCTGAGTCGTCCGCAAATCACAACCATGGACAATACGGAAGGCTTTGTTCAGGTTGGTCGTCAAATCGCACGAGTGACTGGTGTCATCAACAATGGTGTCGCGGGAACTCAGATTGTGACCGAAGACATCGAAGTCGGTCTGATCATGAGCGTACGACCTCGTGTTGGGTCTGACGGATTGATCATCATGGACATTGACGCGACTCGATCCGAACGAGACGAGAACAACGGTACGGTTGTTCCCGTGGGTGACTTGGCCGGAAACGTCGTCGTGATTGACGACATTCGACGGACGACCGCCCAGTCGGTGGTGGCAGCCTACAGCGGTCAAACGGTGATCTTTGGCGGCCTGATCCAGAAAATTCGCCTCAATCGCAGTCGCCGGGTGCCATTTGTCGCCGACATTCCATTGCTTGGCCACATGTTCAAGTATGACTTCGAGGCGGAAGAGCGAACCGAGCTTCTGGTCATTCTGACTCCGATGTTGGTGACCGGCGAGGAAGACCTCGATTACATCAAGGAAACCGAATCGAGTCGAATGAGCTGGTGCTTGGCCGACGTGGTGGAAGCACATGGCGACGTTGGTCTTAGCGGTGGCTACGGGCTCTGGGGTCCGGCCGTTGGCCAAACGATCTACCCCGATCTTCAGCCAACCGTTCAAGGACGAACTCCGATCGAGCCCTACCTTGGTAGCGGCGTCGGACGCGGAGTGATCATCAACGGTGGCGAAATGATTCCCGGTGCGGAAAACGGCGTGCCGGTTGGAAGCGAGATGATTGAT
>JBPCVD010000659.1:0-2983 GCA_051010815.1 Rubripirellula sp. | reverse complement strand
GGGGCTGAGAAGCAGGAAGGAGACGTCCGTTTTGACACCTTGCCTCTAGCGAACCTCCAGGCCGACCAACTAGAAGTCTGGAAGACAGCACTGGACCAAGTTGCCGATTCGACCATGCCACCTGACCACGAACTCGCGTTGTCCAACGCAGAGATCGCTCAGTTCGCTGGGTTCCTGACTCCTCGGATTGAAAAGGAACTCGCATCGGTCGCCCGAGATAGAGTTCTCCTGCGACGTTTCAACAAAGAACAGTACAGCAATACGGTGCGCGATCTCTTCGGCATCAATGTTTCCGTGGAAGACCCGGCAGCACCGCTTCCTCCCGATGAAACGTCCAATGGCTTTGACAATCTGGCTTCTGCCCTGACGCTTTCCGATTTGCACCTGAGTGCTTATCTGCAAGCTGCAGACGATGTCGTGTCACGTTGGGCGGACCGGGCAAGAGCAGTTCCCGGCTCGTTTCGTGTCGAAGTCCCCTCGCCACCCGGTACCAAACGGAAAGCCGGGTTCGGTCGAGGCATGCCATATACGGAGAGTCACTTCGACCTCATGCACAGTGCGTGGACGAATCGACGTTTCAAGACCTTCACGTTTCCAGCCAAAGACAATAACAACTGCCTGCTTCCACATGGCGGAGTCTACCGCATTTCGGTCGATGCCGAGGCGATGCACACGGATGATTTACTTGGGGCAGAGATTCTCGAAAAGCTCAGCTTGCCATGGCAGCCCGATCCATCGCAGACCCCGCAGTTCGGATTCTTCTTGCGACGACCGCTGCGTTCCATCACGCCTAACATTGATCAACGCGTTGCGACGTTTGAACTCGGACATGGCCAGCGCAAACAGACAGCACAGGAAGTCTGGCTGCCAGGAGGCAGGTACACACTCGCCGTCAACTTTGACACCGGCCCTCGTTTTGACCCGGCACAGACGGCGTCTCGGCTCTGGGCAGGCATCCTCGACGAAAGTAAGTGGTCCCAAGAGGAATACGAGAACCGATACGCCGAAGCGATGGAGGCGCTCAAACGGAGCCACGATCTAAAGCCCGAGATTCTGAACCATATCGCTTCATTGCCACTCCCTCGCATTCGTTTCCATTCGATTGTCATCGAAGGCCCGCTCGAAGATCCAAGTGCCCCAACATCGAAATATCTCGCTCGACTTGACGAAGACCAAGCTTTTCAAGCCGAAGAACTCCGCCGCTTTGCGGGCAGGATTTTCCGTCGCCCCGTAAGCGAGGAAGAACTGACTCCTTACTTGACTTACGCTAAGGAGAAAGGGTTTCAGGCGACGCTCAAAGCGATGCTCTGCTCACCTTCGTTCCTTTACTTCCACGAGCCCGTAGACCAACTGGACAACTATGCGATCGCCAATCGGCTTTCGTACTTCCTCTGGAACTCCATGCCCGACGATCGCCTTTTCGCACTGGCCGAGCGTGGCGAACTGACCTCTCCGGATGTCCTTCGCAAGGAAGCCGACCGCATGCTCCGGGACGAGAAAGCCCAGAGTTTCTTCGCTCGGTTCACGCACCAGTGGCTTGGGCTGGGCAACATGGATGACATGCCTGCCGACAAAGACTACACCTATTATCACGACTTCTTTGTGAAGGATTTGTTCAAGAAAGAAACGATAACATTCTTTGAGAATCTGCTCAAAACCAACGCCACTACGGCCGATCTCGTGCACGCTGATTACAGCTTTATGAACGCACCGCTCGCCCGCTACTACGGCATCGAAGGTGTTAAGGGCAGCGCCTTCGAGCGCGTGTCGCTCACGAGCCTACCCACTCGCCGAGGTCTTCTCGGCCAGGGAGCGGTTCTGACCACTTCAGCCAACGGAATCGACACGTCTCCGGTGGTTCGCGGCATCTGGGTATTAGAGCATCTGCTGGGCACTCCACCTTCACCTCCACCGCCCGACGTCGAAGTCTTTGAACCCGACACGCGCGGCACTGTCTCCATTCGCGAAATGTATGAGGCCCACCGCAGCGACGCGTCTTGCAAACGCTGTCACGAAGATATCGATCCACTGGGATTTGCTCTCGAAAACTTCGATCCAGTGGGCGCATGGCGGGACACTTACGAAGAAGGGCTCAAAGTCGACGCTTGGGGCCAAATGCCGAACGGGCAAAAGTTCGACGATATCATCGGCCTGAGAAAGCTCTTCGACGAAAAGCAAACTCGCCTCATTGCCCGTCACCTTCTCGATCGGTTCCTCGTTTGCGCGACGGGCCGAAAGATGTCGTTGAGCGATGAGCTGGAAATCGAGACCATCCTCAACGAGACGCAGTCGAGCGGTCATCGCCTCAATGACCTTCTCCAAGCGACCATCACCAGTCAGGCTTTTCTAAACAAATGAAACGCACCTCAGCGCCCAAGTTGGGCAACGTTTATATTTTGGGCGATTGAGCGTCGTGCCGGTGGCGAATACTTGAGTCTCGTCGGCGATTCCAGGCGGCACGCTTTCTTATCACTACCCGAAAACCTAGTTTCATGGGCATCGAGCGGTCAAACGAATCGATCGACTTTCCGTCGTTTCTCTCTCGCTTGCAGGCTGGTGATTCTGGCGCGACCAAAAAGCTGTTTGATGATTACTCGCGCAAGCTGATTCAAATCTCGGCGAACAACATTCACCCCGCTCTGTTGAAGCGTTTTGATGGAGAGGATGTTGTCCAATCCGTATTTCGCAGCTTCTACCGGCGTCAGGAAGAAGGCCGATTCCACATTGAACACTCCCAGCAACTGTGGCAATTGTTGGTAACGCTAACATTGTGCAAGACGCGTTCACACGCTCGAAGGCATACGGCCGAGCAAAGGGACGCGACAGCAGATCTGCAAATGTCGGATGAGCATCAGCTTTTCGATCGTCAACCGTCCTCCGTCGAAGCGCTCGCGCTTTGGGAGGAAATTGACCTGGTCTTGGATGGACTTCCCGAGCGTACTGCGGAGATCATCTCCATGCGTTTGGAAGGCAGGAATCGATC
>JBPCVD010000658.1:0-4550 GCA_051010815.1 Rubripirellula sp. | reverse complement strand
CTGTCGTTGCTTCTGCACTCCGTTGCACGTGAGTGTCGCCGCCAGTATCGGACGTCCGGTGGTCAATCCGTTCGTTGGCTTTTCCGAAGAACCAACAGCGCCGCAGGAAGTAAGACCAAGTCTGCCACCAGTGCGATCAAGATTACCGCTGCGGTGACAACGCCAAAGTACATTGAGGGAGCAAAGCTGCCAAAAACGAGCATGGAAAACCCTGAAGCCAGAATTAGAGATGTCAGGATGATGGCGCGTCCGGCGCCGGACATCGACTGATCGATGGCTTGTTCCAAAGTGTCGCCGTCCGCGATGCAAGTGCGAACGTTGACAAGGAAGTGGCATGTATCATCGACGACCAAGCCGAGTGCCACTGAGGCGATCATCACAGTCCCGGGATCCAAGCGGATGTCGAGGGCTGCCATCAAGCTCAGGCCACAAAAGATTGGAAGCACATTCGGGATCATCGAAAACAGTCCCAGCTTCCAAGAACGAAGCAAGATGCACATCAGAATCGTGATCACGATCGCGGCCAACGTGAGGCTGCGAATTTGGGCCTCCACGAGGTACTTGCGCATATCGTCATAGAGCTTCACGTGGCCCGTATACTCAACGGAAAGCTCAGGAGAACTGAGGTTTTCACGAATGTACTCGTCGGCCAATTCGGCTTGTTCAGCCAGCGCGTCGGCTTCCGATAGCCGCACCCTTATCGACATACGTCCTAGCGAATAGTCATCCAGCACCAGGCGATGAAGTAGCTCAGGCTCGCGCTGCTCAACTCGACGAAGCGCCAAGTCGAGTCCCCGCGGCGCGCCCTCGCGAGTGCGACGGAACGGTCGGACTCGGTGGATCTCAGCAATCAGGTCGACCAGGCTAAAGGTCTGACCAACGGCGGGAAACTGCTCGTGCCATTGCTGGAATTCGCGAAGCTTGGTCAAGTTTTTCCAACTGATTTGTCCCCTTTTTGGGGTGCGGATTACCGCCTCCAAAGAGGCCGACCCTCCAAAAACTGCGTCGATCTTCTCCATGTCTTTGCGAACGGCTGCATTGGGCCGGAAGAATGTCAGTGGGTTCGCCGAGACGCGAATGGACGGGATCAAGACCGCAGTCACAACAAGAAGCAACGCGGCAACCACGAGAACCGCAATGCTTGATTTCCGTGTCGGCCTTCCTAGCCAATGGAGAAACCGGTCCGCGCGAGTCTCACCGAGCTCGGGAAGAGCAGCCGATGGCGGAGCAGTGAAGAGCAGCAAGACAAGCGGCGTCAGGAGAATGCTCAATACGAACGCAATCATGGCAGCGATCGCGGCAAGGATACCGAACTGACGGACCGGCACCATGTCGCAAGACGCCAGCGAAAGGAAGCCGGCCATCGTCGTCACGCTCGTGAAAAAGCAGGGCGGCAACAGCTTGTAGAGGCTCCTTTGCAGGGCATCACGGGAACTTCGTCCGCGCCGTCGCTCAACTTGCCAGGCCGAGAGTATGTGAACGGAGTCCGCGACACCGACCACCATGATGACCAGCACCAGCGCTGACGTTAAGAAGGTCATTTGCCATCCCAGCAGCCCCATCAAGCCAAGAATCCAGATCGCCGTGACTCCGACCACGAAAAGCGGCACGAGGGTGGCGACCCAATTCCGGAACAGCAGGAAACTCAGAACGGCAACAACGAACGCTGCAATCGGCGTGACCAATAGAAAGTCGCTCCGCGCCGCACGAAAAATCGCGTCATTGATGGCCGGCGTACCGGCTAGGCCATACTCGAGCGAGCCTTGAAACTCCTGTTCGACCAGCTTGCGAACTTGGTCGGCCAGTTCGATCTCCCGGTCAACGTCAACAGCTTCTGGACCGGGCATGATGACGACAGAGGCCGCCGAGGCATCTTTGGCAAGCAGGCTGCCGACGACGAATCGTGAGCCGAGAGCGCGAGCACGGAATTCCTCGAGCTCTTGCGGCGTCTCCGGCCAACCACCGTCGCTCGTCTGCGCAAGCGGCTCGCCGATCAGGCGACCGTTCTCGGAAGCCAAGACTTCCGCATTGGTCAAGGACATCGCCCCCGCAGCCAACGGCAGTTCGGCGACTTCGTCCGTGAATCGGCGGAGCTTGTCTAAGAACTCAATGTCGAAGACATTTTCGGGATACAAGCCGACGACAATGAATTGTTCTTTGCCAAAGCGATCACGAAAGTCGTGATAGAGCTCGATCTGTGGATCATCGTCCAGAAACCAGACTTCGACCGAACTGTCAAAACGGACCGAGCTTGCGGAAAATGCGGCCAACAAGGTGACCAGCAACAGGACGGCCAGCGTGCCATATCGCCAGCCAATTGCGATCTCGGAAACACGGTGACGCCAAGCCCCGAGCCATCTTGATCCTTGAGCTATCCGGTGCGAATCAAAAAGGTTTTGCATCGAATCGAACGAAACTGGAGTCTTCGTTTTAGAAGGCTTGCTGCTTGACCGGTCAGAATCAGATCATGCTTGTTTCGCGAAGATAGTCGATGATCAGCTTCATTATGTTGTCCAGAGGTGGGTCTGAACAGGTCCCGGGCGCGCGTTGCATCGCGGCCTGAAAACTCGCCGTCGAGTAGCGTTTCTCCGCCATATCCGACAACCGATTGAAATTCCGATTGATGAAGGGCACCAGTGGGAACAGCGGATCTTCGCGAACGCAGTTCTTGTTCACGTGGTCAACCAGCTCTTCCAGGCTACATTCCTTCATCTCGAAACCGTAGCGTTCCGTGATGCAGTCACATGCATCTTTCAGGTTGTAGTATTTGTCCGCCGTCACATGGAATGTATCGGTCGGTGCTTCGTCATGCTGCGCAACCGCAACGATGTTTCGCGCCGCGATGTCTGCCGGAATCAAGCTGAGTTGATTCACGCAGGTCGGCCGAAGTCCATAACGGACCAGATAGGAGAAGAAGCGGGAGACGAGATCCTCCCGAACGAAACTGCCTGTTGTCGACGCCGTCAGTAGTGAAGGTCGGAATACCTTCACTGGCAACCCACGCCGCATTGCCTGGTAGGCCAATCGTTCTGCGACCCATTTCGATTGGGCATAACCGAAATTCAAGGCACCCTCGGGCGGGTCGCACTCGGCCTCGTCCAAGACCATCGTTGAAGTCCAACCGGCTACAAAGGTTGTCGAGATCAGGTTTAACTGCTTCAGTGTTCCCGTAGCACACAGCCGGATGACTTCCTCGCAGCCTTTGACGTTTGCGTCAGCCAGCGCTTCGTACGATTTGATGTAATCGACTTCGGCGCCGCAGTGATAAACCGTTTCCGCCTGCAACGCCAATTCATCCCACGCACTTTGAGTCATGCCGAGTCGTTGCTCGGTGAGATCACCACAGACAACTCGTACGCGACGCTCGACCATTTTGGTGAGGTCGCGTCCGTTGCCGCCAGTATGAAACGGAACGTTGGCCCTCTCGAGAGCCGCCATCAGACGTGCCCGTCCAGCGCTGGGGCTGGCGGAGCGTACCAGTGCGACGATTGGTCGGTCGGTAGTCGTTAACAAGGAGTGCAACAAGTACGCACCGACGAATCCAGTGGCACCGGTCAGCAGAATGTCGCGTGTTTCGGACTGCTTCGACAGGGCCTGGCCAGGTTGGATATCGTCGGCCAGTTCCCCGTCCTCGAGCATCTTTTCGCGTTCGCTGGTGGCGATTGCACCGACTCGTGCTCGCGCTAATTCGCAAACGAGTTCGATCTCGTCGCTGCCGAAGGAGTCGTCTTTGAGACTAGGCAACAGACTGCGGAGCTCGCCTAGGGTGAGCTTGTTAATCAGCCGCATGTCGTACTGAAACTTCTCAACATCGATACCTTTCTGTTGAGCTGCCCCTAAAAGTTCCAGTTGCAATTCCGTCAGCGTCAGGGAATCCAAGCCGGCGTATTCCACGGTCTCGTCATCGGGTAAGCCCTCGATTTGGGCCAACACCGAAGAGATCCCCCCGCCACCTTCCACTGGCTGCTGGGACGTGAGTTGGCGGATTGGATCGATTTCACCTGATTCCCAATCACCACGACAGGCGTTGCGAGCGATTTTGCCCGAAGTTGTCGTCGACAATTTGCCGCGTGGAATCAGCGCTGTGACGCCGGGACGCACGCCCAGATGCTCGCCGATCGCGCGCGCCACAGTCCTGAGATCGACATCGTTTCCGCTGTCTTCGATCAAGACCACGATCTCTTCCCCGGAGCCGTTGGGGGTCGAACCGAAGGCCGCGACCGGAGCGCGACCCGAGCGGTTGAGCGTACGCCGAGTTACGGTTTCGACGTCAGCAGGATAGATATTGCGACCACGAACCTGGATGACTTCCTTTAAGCGACCGGTGATGTAGAGCTCACCGTCAAGCAAGAAACCAAGGTCCCCGGTGCGGAGATACTGATTCCCATTGCCCTCGCTGCTGAGGCCCGCCGTGAACAGCAAGTTGGCTTCTTGATGGTTGGATCCCCAGTATCCATTGGTCACGGATTCTCCGCGAAGCCAAACTTCTCCTAGCCCACCGTCAGCTACTCCCGATTTGTCCGTTGGATTCACGATGCGGACTTCGACGC
>JBPCVD010000657.1:0-7654 GCA_051010815.1 Rubripirellula sp. | reverse complement strand
GCCTGCTTTCCATCCCCGTGCGGCCCAGGACGTCTTGCCGCTACCTGAGGATGGACTGTTGGGATTTGTTCGTACGGCGCGTTCCGGCGAGCGTCTAGCAGTGATCGCAAATCTGTCGAGCGAACCTCGAACCGTTGACTCAGGCCTCATCGACGAGGACTTGCGTTACGATGAACTTGCCTTGGAACGATTGTTCAAGGACGAAGATATTCCGATGCGTCCCTTTCAGGTGCGCTGGCTGACAGCCAACTGAACGCGTCGAAAACCAAAGGTCAACCAACGAAGACGGTGGATGTCGTTGTTAGGGTTTGTTCTTTGGGTCGACGCTCTCAAGGTACGACATCAACTCGAAGAATTCGTCTTTGGTGTATTGGTCCATCAGTGCCTTCGGCATCATGGAGACCGACGAGGGGACCATCGCTTCGATGTCGTCTTGCGCGATCACTGTCGGCTCTTTCGCTTCCGGGTTGGACAGCAAAGTCACGTTGTCGTCATCCTCGCTCAGCAAGACGCCGGTCACCGTGCGACCATCCACGGTCAAGATTCGTTGCATCACGTACTTTGCATCCACTTTGTGCGATGGATCGACGATTTCTCGAAGGATTCCCACTCGGTCTCCTTTCCAACGCGTCAGCAAGTCAGTGAGATCCGGTCCGATGACTCCTCCTTCGCCTTGAACTTTGTGGCAACCCGCACAGGAAGCTTCGGCGAAGAGTCGTTTTCCGATTTCAGGCGATCGACCCCTTAGGCCAGAGTCGAGCTCGTCCTTCAGGTCGTCGACGGTCCATGCTTGAACGAAAGATCGATTGCTGCCAATCGGGTTGGCCGGCTCGACGGGATTCTTCAACCAATCATCCAGGTCCTCGACGACGACCATCACGCCATACATTCGATACCAGTGCTGAGGGAACGTACACACGTAGGGGTACTCTCCCGGTTCCGTAGGTGCCGTAAAGGTCAGACGCGTTTGCTGATTGGCCGGCACCATCTGCGTTGCGTGCAGGACCTTGTCTGACTCGGGGACGTATTGGAGCCCCTCCCAACCATTGTTCGGGCCTACTTGTAAACCGAGTTGAGCTACTTCCTTGAGATCGCCCGGAGAGGTGATGACGAGGTTATGTGGCATCAAATCATGGTTTTCAAGGACGATCTGAACCGACTTACCCGCTTCCACGGCGAAGTAAGGAATGTCGTATCGCATCTCTTCCTCGACCGTCTTGATCCGTACCACGCGAACGGTGACGGCCCCTAGTCGCTTGCGAAAGTCACGGGCGGCTTTCGAGGGGACTTTGGCCATGAGTTGGTCGGCGAGCTGCATCGCATCAACGAAGGCGGCACTCGTTCGTTTTGCGGCAGGTGTGTTTTCGGCGTGATCCACCAAAGTCGCGAGAGTCTGCAAGCTCGTTTCTTCGTCTCGATCAGCGTTTGGAACCTTCAGCAGCGTACGGACGGCAGCATCGCGAAGCTGATCATTGGAGACCAAGGGTGCGATCAGCTCAAATGAATTTGCCTGGTTGTCCTTCAAGAATCCCAAGGCGGTGATGGCCGCATTTTTGACCGGCTTGTCCTCCGACTGCTCGAGCAAAGCAACAATCTGGTCTCGGAATGGCGAGCGTCGTTTTGCATTTGGAATCAATTCGACCGCGTCCAGGAATGCGAGCTTTCCCTGATCTTCGCTCACGAGTTTCTTGCTCGTGTCGGCATCGCCCGAAACCAGGAGAGCAGCAGCTGCGATCGACCGCAGTTGCGGGCTCTCCGAAGCCGCCGCCTCCCATAGTTCGTCCGATTGAGCGGCCACGGAATCCCGGTCCTGGCTGAGCAGCATCCGTGCAAGTTGTCTGGCGGTCCGTCTTTGATCGGCGTCTTCACCATCAAGCGGATCCATGGCCGCAAGCAACACGGTGACGGGACTGGCATCTCCAAGCTTTACCAAGGCATCCAACGCCTCTTCGCGAAACTGAGGTGACATCCCGACGCGTGAGAGGATCGCTTCGTACACCGGAATGTACTTCGCATCATCCGTCTTCCGTTCCACCAGAAGAAGACGCTGGTTGTCGAGACGCTTCAGCTGGTAGGCGACGATCCGCGGACTCTTATCCAAAAACACCTTGGGAGCCTCGATCTTTGCTGCGCCGGTCGATTGACCGTGACCCTCGTGACCATGGTCCTGGGCGTAGCTGGTTGCGGCGAGACAAGAGGCGAGGACAAACGAAGCTGCCAAAAAACGCATGGAAATCACGGTAAGAGTGGAGGAAAGGCGGATTTGCAGATGAATTCGCGATTGCGGTGGAATGGAGATGGCGGCGAGCTGTCGGGCCTCGCCGCCACGTTCGTCAAAGCGTCGGCACTCATCAGTTTCCTGAGCCGAGTTCCGTCGCTGAGTAATTACCGATCCATCTTGAAGACGGTGTCGATCTACTGTTCAAGTCGACGCATTGTTTCATCCAACGTGAATTGGAGGTAATCGTCGACGTCGTACTCGAGCACGCCGAGGGCGAGTTCGATCGCATCATCGCCGCTCAGGAAACTAACCGCACGAACACCTTCCAAGCGAACACGTGGATGGGAGTCCGAAATGCAGTTTTGGAGCAACTCCTTGTGGTTTGGAACGTCTTCCAGCCAAAAGGAAAGAACGCGTGTTGCGGCGGCGCGTGCACGATGGTCCTTTGCAGCGAGCAATTGCTCGAGCAGTTCCTGATTGACGACATTGTGCGTCTGATGCATCCAAAGTGACTCGAGCAATTGGTGCTCATAATCCTCATCATTGGAATCCAGGTTCGCCGTCCATGCGACGACTGCCTTGATCACTTCGTCGGTGTCGCGATCAGCCAATTCGCGTTTGGCACGATAGCGAGTGCGATCCTCGGGAACCTTCAGGAGCTCAAGCAAGTCAGCGATCGGCTCACCCTCGATCTTGGCAGGCTCGACAAGAGGACGCGTCTTGTGCTTCACCCGCCAGATGCGGCCGTGGGAGTGATCGCGATTGGGTTCCCGCAGGTTGTGCTGCAGGTGACCAATCAAAGCGTTGTGCCAGTCAACGATGTAGAGCGTCCCATCGGGTGCGATCTGCACATCGACGGGGCGGAAGTTTCCATCTTCGCACGACACAATTGGATCGACCTCTTTGCCGACAAATCCCGAGCCTTCTTCGCGAACCTGGTGATTCAAGATCGCGCGATCCCCAATGCAGTTGGTAACCAGGAAGTTGCCCTGCATCTCTGGCGGGAAGTGTCGACTGGAGACCATGGCACAACCAGCAAGCGGACGTGTCCGTTTGGGATAGAACGTTGGGAACTTATACGATGCGTCGCCGCCAGTGATCTTTGCGATTCGGCGATGCTGGCTGCCGCCCGGGTGTTTCAGTGGGTAATCGATTCGTCCGCTGATGGGAGCTGCCCAGTAGCTGTTGCCCGGAGAGGCGTCCCCGATGAAGTCCTGTCCCCAACGATCAAAGACGTGGCCCCAGGGGTTGGCGAAGGCAAAGTTTGCAAACACGCCAAACTTTTCGCTCTTGGGGTGGTAACGCCAGATTCCAGCTTCCCCCAATCGTGTCAGGCCATAGGGGCTTTCGACTTGGGAGAACTTAAACGTTCCCTCTTCAAAATAAAGATTGCCGCCGGGGCCCCACTCGAACGCAGCGATCCCGTGGTGAGAGTCAGCCGAGTCAAAGCCGAAAAGCTTGCGGACCTTGACGTCGGCAATGTCATCACCATTGGTGTCCTGCATGAACAGAATATCGGGTTGCTCAGCAATGTAAGCTCCACCGTTTCCGATTTCGAAACCGGTTGGCTGATGAAGTCCGCCAGCAAAGACCTTGCACTCGTCTGCTCTTCC
Organism: Rubripirellula sp.; assembly: GCA_051010815.1. Classification (GTDB taxonomy): domain Bacteria; phylum Planctomycetota; class Planctomycetia; order Pirellulales; family Pirellulaceae; genus Rubripirellula. The sequence continues at coordinate 3,820 of JBPCVD010000657.1, read as the reverse complement.
ATCCTGATTGTGATCTTCCAGAATCAGAATCTTGTCGTCGAGTTTTGACTTGGGCTTCCAGTGAGGATACGACTCCATCGTGGCGACCCACAGTCGACCCTTGTTGTCGAAGTTCAATGCGACGGGATTGGCCAGCTCAGGGAATTGCTCTTCCGACGCGACCAACTGAATTTCAAAACCGTCGTCCAACTTGAATAGCTTTTGCTGTTCCTCGGCATTCAAGTAGTCGAGCGACCCGAGCTTGCCACGCTTTGCATTGGGATCGTCCGCACCACCAACATTGGTCTTTGGATTGATAAAGGGCAGCGTGTTGGAATCATCGATGGGACCCGATGGGGTCTCGCCCTTCGCGAAGGCCCAAATACGGGCATCGCGATTGGCCGTCATTTGGTCAAGAATATCGCGTTCGCGTTCCATCACGTCCGTGTTGTTGTACGTGCCGTCGCTGCCGGCCTTTCCACGCGATCCGTAAATGGAATAACCGTTCACAGCGCGGTAGCGATGCCACCAGTGAAAACTCTTGTCGTCTACTGCAGCTTTGACATTCGCGTTCACCGAAGCCGGCCCACCATCGCCAAACAGAGCCGAATCAAGGATTGGCGCCAGAGCAGCGTAGCCCGCATCGTTCAGGTGAGCGCCATTGAGAGTTAGCCGATCGTCGGACGATTCGAAGAGTGTTTTGGTTGGCGTGAAAACGTCGGCGAATGGAACGCCAGTTTCCTCCGCCACGTCCGCCAGTGCTTGCGTGTACTTCGCCAATCGGGCGTTGTGTTCCTCGCCGCTCGGCAAATTCGGGTCGCCCGTATTCTCAAAGGCGATCGGAGACACCAAAACGATACGCGGTGTTCCTTTTCCATAGTCTTTCGCCTTGGTCTCTTCGACCAGCTTCTTCATATCCTCCGTGAATTTCGCCAAGCCTTTGTCGCCGGCGAACGACTCGTTGAACCCAAAGAAATACATCACGACTGATGCTTCGCTGTGGGCCAGATGCTTGTCGGGTTCACCGAAATTCTGGGAGCGGATTCGCTCGAAGGGTTCGTCGCCGGGGAATCCGAGGTTGCGGACATGCAGTTCCATTTCCGGGAATCGTTGTTGCAACAACGATTCCCAATAGTTGTGGTGCTGCATTCGCTCGCACAAGGCGTTCCCGACCAGGCAAATGTTGTCGCCTCTTTCGAGCTCTACGTTGCCGCCAACGGCGTTGGTTGACAACAAACCTGTGGCTAGAAGGAGAGCCACGCCTAGGGATCTTATTCTCATGAATTTGCTGTTGGGTGTCGAATGAGACGGAGGTGGGATCGGGGGAGCAACCGACTGGAAGTCTTTGCAGAACGCTCCACGTGTCTCCTGTAGTTTATCAGCCTCTGCCAAAGCTTGAAGGGCTGCCGCAGTTGCCGTCACGTCGGACCCGGGGCCGGGCCGGTCGCAGTACTCCTGCCGCGTTCGGGCGGTATCTCCGCCAACGCTTTTTCTGCAATCGTGAACAGGTTACTCGGAAATCACCCGATTTCAGGCGATTCGCGGTCAACCGGCAAAATTCTTGACGCCGGCTTCGCGAAAACGTCCGCTCCGCTCGGCTCGATTCGCGACAGAGCAATCTGCCTTCCGACCGATCTGCGGCTATGACGCCCACGACGCTGGCGTTGAGATTAATGTCCGAGGCTCAATGGAAGCGATCGGATGGGGTTCACGCTCCGGGACGACGGGGTTCACGTGCCGGGACGACGGGGTTCACGTGCCGGGACGACGACGCACGCAGTAGATGGCTCGATCGCTGCGAAGTAGGAGTTGATCCCCGACGATTGCCGGAGTCGCATTGAAACTTTCGTCCTCTCCCCCGAGGCGATTCACGCCCAATTCTTCGTAGTCCGGGCCTGCAGCCAGAACGAGTACACCCGCGTCGCGAGTTGTCAAAAACAATTGCTTGCCATCACTGACGATGGAGGCATAGACCCTGCCACGCGTCGGCATGCGTTCCCGAAACATCTCTTCGCCGTCGCTGGCTCGCAGGCAGAGTGCGATCGCCTTGTCATGCGACCAGTACAAGTAGCCGTCGACCAGCACGGGACTCGTGACGTTGGCTCCACGCGGCACATCCCACACCAGGTGGCTATCGGACACATCACCGCGTCCCCCGGCCTTGACCACGAAGGTCATGTTGCTGCGACCGCCGCTGCAGTACAGCGTGTCGCCGTCGGCGACGACACAGGGAACGACATAATCTTGGATCGCTTCGCAGCTCCACAATTTTTCGCCGGTCGTGGGATCAAGTCCAAAGATCGCGCCCTTTTGGTTAAGTACCATCTCCTGTTTTCCATTTGGCAACGTGACAATTGTGGGCGTCGTCCAGGCACGCTCGATCCCATCCGTACGCCAGCGGACTTCGCCGGTCTTCTTATCCAGGCCATAGACAGCGCCGTCCTCGATCGACGCGTTCATGATGACGACGTCCTGATATTCGATCGGACTTGCGGCGGCGCCGAAGCCGGCGGTGCCAGTCCCTACGCTCGTTCGCCAGACGACATCTCCCTGGTGTGTGAGCGCGACGACTCCAGAGGGCCCGAAGGATGCGAAGACATAGTTGTCATCGACGCACGGCGTTGGCGATGCGTATCCGTGATCCGCCACGCGTTTGGTGACATTCTGTTCTTCGACCGCAGCTTCGATTTCGCGGTCCCACAGAATCTTTCCGTCATCGATCGACAAACATATGACATGCAATCGCAGCTGATCGCGTTCACCCGGCGATTCAACCGATTGTCCATACCCCGAGTACGCGGTCAGGAAGATCTGATCTCCGTGGACGACGGGACTGCTCGAACCTTTTCCCGGCAAGGGTGTCCTCCAAGCGAGATTCTCCGTATCACTCCACGTGGTTGGGATCCCACGACCGGCAACTCCGGAAGCATTTTCGCCACGAAATCGCGACCAATCTTCCGCAGCACCGATGCTGGTAAACGAAGCGAACAAAACGGAGAGGAGGCATTTCAGGCGGGGCATTCGTTGTTCCTTGGTGCGAATGTTGCAATGGAGGGCGGCATGGATTCCGACCCGGTTGGGGCCAACCAGATCGAGGTTCCGATTATAGACATCGTCGATCACCCGTCCCCTCGATTCTGCCTTAAGTTATCACTGACAAACCAATTCATTGGCGGAGAGCTACGACCCCATGCCAGTCACGACCAAACGAGTTGATTACCACGATGCGGCGGACTGCCGCGATCTGTTGATCATGCTAAGTGAGTACGCCAGGTACGAAACTGGCCAGGATCCGCCCTCGTTGCAACAGTTGCCGAAAAAACTCGCCGAATTCCCGACGGCGTTCAGTGTGCTCGCGTACGAGATGTCAGACCCGAACCGGCCGGTCGGATTGATCAACTGTTTCTTCGGGTTCTCGACATTCCAGGGACGCCGTCTCGTCAACGTCCATGATGTCGTCGTGACGGAATCATGTCGCGGCCAAGGTGTAGCCGCCCGCATGATGGATGAGGTAAAGGAGATCGCCCGCGCGAACGATTGCTGTCGACTGACGTTGGAGGTGTATGCCGATAACGAACCGGCCATTCGCGCTTATCACAAGTATGGCTTCATTCGTGATCCGTCGCATCCGGATACGGATGTTTGGTTCCTGCGGAAGCCTCTGGACTGACTCGGTGCATCGCCTCAGTGGTTGAGGAACGCCACCAACTTGTGTCGCGGACGAGAGTCACAGGATTGGACTGAACAATCTCGCCACGGCGGTGCCCGCACGTTCGAACCACCAACGTTTCGGGCCAGCGTCGGAACTGGTTGCGTTGCGGAAATCAGTTTCCAGCATCGC
>JBPCVD010000656.1:0-3823 GCA_051010815.1 Rubripirellula sp. | reverse complement strand
TCGATTCGTCTGATTTGAGATCACTTGGTGGCTCATCAGCGATGCCCGCTTCCCAGGTGGGGTCGGCAGTCTGATTAAGACGCATATTCGCTTCCGTACCACCTTCGGGAACGTCCCGATCGCGTCTGGCCTGATCGCGAAGTTTGTTCCGCGTGATGACCCACAACCAGCCTCGAAATGTAGCGTCAGGTTGGTGCTGGAATCGTGGCAATGCCTCTGCCATCGAAGTCAGCGTTTCCTGCATAACGTCGGCTGCATCAGCCGACTGACAACCACACCGCCGCGCCCAGCCGTAGATGATCGGACCGTAGATCTGCGCGATCTGACGCCAGCCTTCGGCGTCGCCTTGCTGCACGGAATGCAATAGCGAGTGCGACGTGGAGGGTTCGTTGTCTCGAGCGGAGTGGTTCACGACACGCTTGCCAGTCACGAGGGACAGGACTCTGCGGCATCGATGACGTTGTACGTAACAACGCTTTCCGCGGAGTTTCCGATTGTACATCCGCCGTTGCTTGGTCGTCGCTCAAACGGAGTCGGGTTCATCTCGGTCGTCACGAGATGACCCAAACATCGATACCGTTAAGTCGAACCAAACGACTACACGATGTTGGGTCCGACTTCTACGCTTCGGCTAACGCTTTGTCACTAATGTCCTTCCGACACCAAGCTCCCGGCCAGCGAATCTCTTTCACTGCCTTGTAGGCTTGCAGTTTCGCATTGCTAATGCTGCTTCCCATCGCGGTGACTCCTAAGACTCGCCCGCCGTTGGTAAGGACTTGGTTTGCCTCGAGCTTCGTGCCGGCGTGAAAGACTTTGACTCCGTCGATCTTGTCAGCCGCATCGAGTCCCGTGATCACGCGACCCTTCTCGTAGTCACCGGGATAGCCTTCACTTGCCATCACCACACAAATGCTGGGACGCTCATCCCATTCCAAAGGCCCAAGCTCGTCGAGCTTTCCGTCAACGGCGGCCTCGAGCACATCGAACAAATCTGTCTTGAGACGCATCAGCAGAGGCTGACATTCGGGGTCGCCGAAACGAACATTGAACTCAAGTACTTTGGGGCCTGAGGCAGTTAGCATCAGACCCGCGTACAGCACGCCCTTGAAAGGGCGACGGGCACGCTTCATCGCGTGAACGATCGGGACCAAGACATCCGACTCAATCTTTGTCATCAGTTCATCGTCGACGATTGGCGTCGGGCAGTAAGCGCCCATGCCGCCGGTATTGGGACCGGTATCGCCGTCGTGGGCTGGTTTGTGATCTTGGGCGGCTGGAAGAGTGACGATGGTTTCCCCGTCCGTGATCGCCAAAACGCTGGCTTCCTGACCAATGAGTTTCTCTTCGATGATCAACTCGTTGCCCGCTTCGCCAAATTCACGCCGCGCCGCGATTCGGTCGATTGCCTCAAGAGCCTCGCTGCGCGTGTCACAAACGATGACCCCCTTGCCCGCGGCGAGCCCATCAGCTTTGACGACCACGTTCACTGGCTCGTGGGGTTCTGCGTAGCGATCTTTGATGTAGCGAGCCGCATCGTCGCCGCTACGAAAGGTTTGGTAACTGGCACTTGGAATGTTGGCGGTATGGAGCAGGTTCTTGCAAAAGACTTTGCTCCCTTCCAATTCCGCGGCGGCCTGAGATGGGCCAAATGCCTTCAGTCCTGCGGCTTCCATGGCATCGGCCAATCCGATCACCAGGGGCGCCTCGGGACCGATGACTGTCAGTCCGATCGACTGCTCCTTGGCAAACTTGATTAGCCCTTCGACGTCCGTGGCTGCGATGTCGACGTTCTCGGCATCGCGTGCGGTGCCCGCATTTCCAGGGGCCACAAAGACTTTTTCAACACGCGGACTTTGTCCAAGCTTCCAGGCCAACGCGTGTTCGCGACCACCATTTCCGACAACCAACACCTTCATCGCGACAAACCTATTCCGGGGCAATCTGCATGCAAACGGGGACCAAGTGGGCAATTTAAGGGCTACCGCGCCACTTCGACAGCCGACACCCTCCTAACTAGGGGAGTGGTAAATTCTGTGCGCTTAACGCCGGTTAGCGGTAGACATATTGCCACTCGTTAATAGAATGCCCACTGTCCCGCCGAAGAATGTCTTTCTGCTGTCCTTCCCACAGACCCACCCCAGGGATGGCACATTCTTCGCAGACGACTAATTTGATAGGCGGCGACTGAGGACCTACCTGGTCTTTTCAGTCGCCGCCTTTCCCCATTCTGTCGTTACCTAAATCGGCAACCCCTTCCAGAACTTGAATCTCCGCGATGCTCGCGCGATCGGTTAGACTGGGGGAAAAGTGTTCGAGCCGATTTTCTGCCTCCGATTTTCGATCTCAGGAGAGACACCGTTGAAGATTTCGCTGATACCCGCCGTTGCCTTCTGCCTGATGTCCGCGTCCCCCGCGCTCGCGGGCGACTTGAAAATTCGCTTTGAGTACGGCGGAACCGCCCCTGCGCCTGCCGCGATCGATGTCAACAAGGACGTTGAATTCTGTGGCCGCACCAAGCTCATGAACGAGCGTTTGTTGGTCAATCCAGAAAACAAGGGCGTCAAGAATGTGGTCGTTTATGTCTACACCGGTCGCGGTGGCTCGAAACTAGACGAAGTTCCTGCGGCAAAAAACACATTGACCCTGGCCAATAACAAGTGCCGTTTCGAGCCCCACATCGTGATTGCTCAAACGGGTGACAAGCTTAAAGTGACCAATCCCGATGCCGTCGGACACAACGCTAACCTTGGCTTCTTCAACAACAAGCAACAGAACTTCACCATCCCTGCCGGCCAGGAAAAGACCGTTGACCTCGAAGAGAGCGAGCCAGCTCCGATTCCTGTCGATTGCAACATTCATCCGTGGATGAAATCCTATGTTGTCGTGCTCGATCATCCGTTTGCAGCCACCAGTGATGAGAATGGCGATCTGATCATCAAGGGTTTGCCGGAGGGTGAAGAACTGGTGTTTCGTGTCTACCACGAGGCCGGCGCGATCAAGGAAGTTAAAATCGACGGCAAGGACGAGGAGTGGGGCCGAAGTCGATTTGAAGTTGAGATCGGACCTGGTACGACTGACTTGGGAACCGTAATAATTCCCGCGGACGCACTGAGTGCCGACTGATCGCTGCCGACTAACTCGTCCGGCTGATCGCCTGCGAAAGGTCTCGCGAACCAGCGGAAGGTCCGAGACCGATGAGTCCTGAGTGATGCCTTTTTGTGCAGGCCGTCAGGAACCGTGTCGACTGATCCCCAATTCTTGAGGGATCGAGACGCGTATTCTCTCCAAGTGGTGGCTCCGACACACCTTCTCGCAATCCGCGTTCATCGAACAGCTTGCTAAGTTGTTCGGGTGCGTGACCCACACTCTTTGCAGCGTCTGCCGAATGTGCGTCGGGGCGAGCAAGGATGCCAAGAAACGCCGATCATATTGCCACTCCGTAGCCGCCGGCGCGGCAGGCTCTTTGGATTTGACGCGAGTGATGGATGTAGCCGAAAACCGGAAGTAGCCGAAAACCGGGTGCGACAATGGGTAGCGTTTGCGACAATCGCCTTTTCGCGGTTGAATGAATGTTCGTCAGATGTTCCCCCAAACGTTGCCTCGGCTGCTGTGCGTTACGCTTTCCTCCCCCTGATCGCGATCTCTCTTTTGGGCTGTGATGCCCGGATTGAACGCTTCGAGCCAAATGAGGTTTACTCCCTCACCATGGCCCGCTCGCGATCCACAGAGGCGGAGATTGCGAGTGAAGACGCCGCGGATGTGGTTGAAAAGCTGTTCGGAACGCCGGACGATCCGAAGTGGCCGTCGCCGACCACGGCAGGGG
>JBPCVD010000655.1:0-12368 GCA_051010815.1 Rubripirellula sp. | reverse complement strand
GCGGCTACGTGCTCTTGATCGTGATCGCCACGTCAATCTTGGTCGTGACCGTGCTCAGTGGATTGGCAAAGCAAAGTTTGAGCCGGGGGCTTCAAGCGGCTGATGCGGAACGAACGCTCCAACAGCGATGGGGTTCGCGAACGATTGAACAAGCCCTTCTGTCCGAGGCCTCCAAGACGTTCGAACTCAGGGCGGAAATCGCGAAAGAACTCACTCCGAAGCAGCCTCCCCCGCCGGTCATTCGCACGAAGCTCGTGCTGGGCGACGTCACCTTCGATGTGCTGCTGGGGGACGAGGATTCCAAGCTCTCACTCAACACACTGTATCACCATGCGGGCCCAGAAAAGGCAACGAAAGCCATCGGACAGGTGGCGGGACGCCAGGTTCAACAGGCATCGCGGCTGATCCCCGCCGTCCGCCCCAAGATGATTCCGCGGGAAAACCTTCAGCTGATTGCAGACGATGCGGAGGAAGACGAGCAGGCCGTGCCGGATGCTTTCCGCAGTTGGGGTGAGGTCTTTGATATCGCCGCGCTCAATGCCACGCTGGGAAATCAGGCAGCTTTGCCCGCCGCAACAAAAGAATTGACCTGCTGGGGGAGCGGACCGCTGAATTTCGGCAGAGCCTCGGACGAAGCGATCTTGGCGGTGACCAGCTCTGTCGTGCAAGATGGAGGCGGTCGACGCCTGCTGCAAAAGTATCGGGACAACCCAACAGCCACACTGTCGGTCCTACTTCAAACTGAAGTTTCCAATCCCCGCAACCGTGAACGGCTACAGAAACTGCTTTCCGAAACCAGCACTAATTTTTCGATCTGGATCGATGCCTCCTCGAAAACCGGACGTTCCATGCGGACCTTCGCCGCGATGCGACGTGACGATGAAGGTGTGACCCAAGATTGTCGCTTTTCGTTCTAGCCTTGTGGTGAAGAATCAAGCATGGATTTAACTCGACAACGCCGATACCTCAATCTCACTGCCGCCGGATTTCTGGCGCTGACAGGAGGCGTTGCTGCATGGTCATTTTCGCGGATTGACGATACCGAGGCCGTTGCCCAATCCAACCGACGCAATCAGAGTGAGGTCGCTACCACTGGGACTTCGCGGACCGATCCCTCAGCACAACAGGTTGCCGCTCAATCTCTGCGCGGCCCGCTGTACGATCCTCCACCGCCGCCGCCGCCTCGACCGCAACCACCACCTCGTGTGGAGCCCACAAAACCAAAGGCCGTTCCCAAACTCGATGTGACACTCGTCGGAACGATCATCGAGGCAGATCAAAGCATGGCAATCATTGCAGACGCCACGGGCAAGTTTGACATCAAGGGCGTCGGTGAGCCGCTCGAACTTACCCCCAAAGGCATGATCGTCGGAAACATCGAGTCCGAGCAGGTGACGCTGAAGTTCGAGGGCCGGGAGTCGACCGTGAAGCTGGAGCGAGGCAAGAAGATCAAATCTTCAGGCGGAGCGCGAGGCAACAAAGGAAGGCGAAACAACCGATGAGCTTTCGCGATTGTTTGATTGTCGAACGCGTCGACGACTGGTTCATCGTTGTCGGATCCGAGACGGAAGTCGTCGCGCACAGCGTCAGCGACGATGAATTGGTCACGTGCGTCAAGCTGATGATTCAACTTGCGGGTCTTCAAAATCCACACTGCATTCTGGCTCCCGCGTCTCGTAACTGCTTCTTTACAGCGTTCGCCACCGGAAATGACCTGGATGCGCGTGACCGCGACGCGTTGACCTATGAACTGGAAGATCATCTCCCGCTCGATGCTGAATCGATGGTCGCCGATTTTGTCGTCCTTCCGGACTCCGCAACGGCCTCCATTCGAAAGTCTTCTCGGGAGGACGGACTGAGCGGCTTGAAAGAATCGGCGGACCAAGAATCACAGTGGGTCTCGGCGGTCGCGATCGAATCGACTCGATGGCAGATGATCGCCAATGCGTTCGAACTAGAAGGCATCCAAGTCCGCTCGATCATTCCTTCGGCAGCATTGGCAACCCGATCCTTGTGCCAGTCGCACAGTTTTACCGAGGTGGTGGAACTCATCCTCTGCAACTCGGGTCGCGCCGACTTGGTGACGGTCGGTAGCGAATCGATCCTCGGTTGGAAGCACCTGCACCTGGACGCCAGCGCATTGCGTCGACACAAGCTTCTGGATGCTCCACAGGCTGATGCAACCATAGCCGTGGGTGCAGAGCCTGAGTCGAAAGCGTTGATCGACGAGGTTTACGGTCCAACGGACACTGAGAGTGAACCGCTGGAAGTTCACTGGATACGTGGTGCGACGCTGTCATTGAGCAAACAAAACTCGCGCTGGTTTGATCTGCGCCGAGATCAACTCGCTCCCGCGGACCCGTTGCGTCCCATCGCTCGACAACTTCGCTGGGTAGGTTTCTCTATCGCCGCCTGCCTGCTGGCGATGATCCTGGGTGGTTGGTGGCGTTCGCAACGAATCAGCGACGAGATCGAACAAGTCCGATCCGAACAACAAACCGCGTTCAAGCAAACCTTTCCCGGCGTCCGAACTCCAGCAGCGCTGATGCGACGTGTCACCAGCGAACACGCTCGTGTCATGGGATCTCGTGGTGCGTCGACGCAGGTGGAGGTTCCTCGATCAGCCCCCATCGTGCTGCGAGATTTATTGCAAGGGTTGCCCGACGATGTCCGCTTTCGGATCACCAGTCTTTCGATTCTCAACGGTCGCGTGGATCTGGATCTGCAGGTAAGAAGCCCGGTCGATGCAGGGGCGCTGGCCACTTCATTGAGCAACGCCGGTTTTGATGTGGAGCCCCCGGTGACCACGCAAAAGGACGCCAAGACATTCGACTCTGTTTTGGAGGCGAATTGGGTCGGCATCCCGGCGACAAACGGGCCGGATGATCGCAGTTCCGTCCACGTTTCCGTGCACCACGAGGTGTCGGGATGAATGGTCAACAAATCAAGCGTCGACGCCTGATGGCTGCCGGACTTCTGGCGGTCCTGGCAGTGTATGCAGTCTTTGGAGTGCTTGATGCGCGATCCGCTCGGAAACGACTGACCGAAACCCGACGCGATGCGTCTGAGATTGAGGGCATGCTGGCGGATATCACGCGTTTGCGAACGGCACCGAAGGTCGCGGCTCTGCAACTACAGTCTCCGGCGGAAATCACGAATCGAATCGCGGCAGCCAGACAGATCGCGGGCCTGCCAGAATCGAGCTTGCTTAAAGAAGAGCCGCTATCGCCTCAGCGTATTCAACGCTCCGACTTTGAACTCCGGTCGACGACGATCGATCTCGCACCCGCCACCCTGCCACAGATTCTGCAATTCTGTGAAGCCCTACGCGACGAGGAGACAGGCACCCTGGTGAGGGATATCAGCCTTAGCGAGCCAACAGGCGAGGCAAACGGCAGAGGACAGGAGAAATGGGAAGCCACTCTGGTCTTGACCCAGATGATTTTTTCCCCGAAAAGCCGGTAACGATTCTCGAGTCACCACGCGCGGGCTCGACTCTGGCGGAAGGGAATTCCGTCTCACTATCGAACGCATTCACGGATGAAACGCCGCTCAACCGCCCGGCAAATCCTCGGCGCCGCCTTTTTGGCGGTGACCACGGGCGGCTGCGCTGGATTGGTCGACCGCAAAAATGAGTCGATCATTCGCGTTCAATCGCGAGCCAACCCGGCCAAGGCTCAGCGACTGACACTGGCTGCAGTCAGCGCGATGGAAAACGGAAAGATCGATTACGCTTTCGACAAGTTGATTGCCGCGCTCGAGGCTGATGGCGACTACGGACCGGCGCACAACAACATTGGTTTGCTTCACTACGACGAGGGCAATCTGTATCCCGCAGTGCTTGCCTTCGAGCGAGCCATGACTCTGATGCCCCAAGATCCCACGGTCTACTACAACCTGGGTCTTACGCTGGAGGCAGCCGGCAAGCTGGACGAGGCTCTTGATCTGTATTGGCAAGCGGTCGAGATGGATCCGATTGAACCACACTATCTCGGCAACCTGGTTCGACTGCGCGTACGGATGGGTGAGAACAGCCCCGACGTCATCGCACAACTACAAGACTTAATTCTGATTGAAACACGTCCCGACTGGAAACGTTGGGCGGATAAGGAATTGGCACTTGACCTGAACATCGCACTCGACAGAGGCCCGGAGACGCCTGACTTCAACTCCTCCGACCGCGATGACGAAGAGTCTGAGGGCGACCAACGACGATCTACGGGTCGGGTCATCGACCTGACCCCAGAAGATCAGAAAGTTCGTTACGACGAGCAGGGCGTACTGTTGCCAAAGAATCACGATCGTCTTCGCAGCTCCGAAGATCTCCCGGAACCTCGACCAAGGCGGACGACGATCGAACCTCCGGAACCTGGGCGTCCTTCGCAGAACGTCACGCCGAACGAACTGCGCGGACCGGGTTCGAACGAACCGTCGGTCGATTCGCGGCCGATTCCGATTCGCAGTAAGGGAGCGTTCGAGTCTTTGCCCCCAAGCATCGACCTGTCACCTGATCCCGAACTCAGCGAACTCCTTCGCAAATAGTCTCAAGCAATCAACTCTCGAATGGGTCGACCGTGGTCGACGATGGGCGTCGGTCGACCATTGAAGTCTTTAAGAAAGACCTTCGATGCATCGATGCCAAGATGATGGTAGATCGTGGCCAGAAAATCACCCGGTCCACAGTGTCGTTGGATCACATCTTCACCGCGTCGGTCCGTAGCGCCGATGAAACGCCCGGTCTCGATCCCACCGCCCGCCCAAAGGTTGCTGAAGGCGCGGGGCCAATGGTCCCTTCCCGGCTGCTTCGTTCCTGCCGCCGCACTTGCGTTGCCCGCCCCGGTACTCGGCTGGTAATTGATTTTCGGCGTCCGTCCAAACTCGCCCGTGACGACGACCAAGACACGTTTATCGAGACCTCGCTCATAAATGTCCTCGATCAGCGCCGAAACCGCACGGTCGTAGACATCGGCACGAAACCTCAACGCATCGAACACATGATGGTTCACCGCGTGGTCATCCCAATTGCTGACCCGCCCGCACAAGGGGCCGCGCAGACTGGTAGTCAAAACCTCGACGCCCGCCTCAACCAAACGCCGAGCCATCAGAAGTTGTTGCCCCCATGAGTTCCGCCCATATCGATCGCGTGTTGCGTCATTCTCTTGGGTCAGGTCAAACGCTTCCTTGGTCTTTGGATTCGTCAGCAGCGTCATTGCTTGGGATTCGAATTGATCAAGCGCGTCGAGTTCACCGTAGGTGTCAAACGCCCGCTGAAGATTGTCTAAGTTCTTTCGCAGCGCGATTCGACGATCCAATCTCTTGACTTCATTTGCATCGGACAAGCCGATATTTGGCACCGAGAAATTCGGCGCACTGGGGTCTCCGGTCACCGCAAAGGGTGCATACGCGTCACCGAGATAAGCAGGCCCGTTGTAGGTCGTCGGCGGATTGACGCCAACATAACGAGGCAACGGATTGGTTCGTGTCGCGGCATCGGAACGCAAATAGTTGACCACCGACATCCAATCCGGCAACCGCGGTTTCGGCTTGTCTCGCGTATCGGAGTCGCCCGAAAACATCTGCATCGAACCGGCTGGATGCCCACCGGCACCCTGGTGCATCGAGCGAAGCACCGTGAACTTATCCGCGATTGCGGCCTGTCTCGGCAGCAACTCGGTGAATCGCATGCCAGGGACCTTCGTCGGAATCGTCCCAAAGGGTCCGCGATACTCGCTCTCGGCATTCGGCTTCGGATCATAGGTGTCGATGTGCGAGCACCCCCCTGGCTTCCACACCATGATCACCGCTTTTGGTTCGCCATTTGTCTCGGGACTCGCAGCCCTCAATCGCATCAGTCCGGGCAGGCTCAGACTCGCAAACCCTCCCAACCCGACTCGCATGAAGCTGCGTCGATCAATGAAACTTGGTCCTGGACAACGGACGGATGCCGCATGAAATGGATCGCTACTCATTTCGCCTCCGCAGGAAGAACTCGGATCTTGATGGGCTTGGACACAACGATATCGACGATGTCCTTTGACTTGGCGGCAGCCACTGCAGCCTTGACCTGCTTGGACATCGCCGTGACTCGTGATGCCACCAACTTCTCTGCTGCTTGCGCCGCAAGCAGCTGCTTTTGAATTTCAACGCGTTTTTCCGCGGAAGCTTCTGCCGATTGCTTGGTCAATTGCATGACTCCGGCTTTCGATGCGGCAAGTTCCTCCTCGACCCGTTTAAGACTCTGCTTGGCATCCTCTACGCGACGCGGGTAGTGCTGATACTTGGCGACCGCACCTCCGTAAAAAGCGATCAGGTACTCACCCGGTGGTGTCTTGAGCGAAGCGAGATCAAGGACCGCCTCGGATGAGTCCTGGTCAAGCGGAAGGTCAAACTTGACTCTTTCGAATCCCGCTCCCAATGCCTTGGCAGCCATCGTGCTGCCCGAAAACTCACCTCGCCGCATATGGATCAGCGGGATCTTGATTTTTTCGCCCTGCCTTGCTTCCCAGGTCTTCTCGTCCCGCGCTGCGATCGTGATCGGCGCTGGCTCATCTCCGCCAACCGAAACCAAAATATCGGACAGCAGTCGGGGGCAGGGGACTTCATTCCAATGATTTGTAATCGGCCAGGCCATCGAGGCCATGTGGCAGGTCCGCGACACCACTTGGTCGCCAATCGTTGACGTTCCGGTGAAGACCGCGTTGGAGATCCCACGCGGCGCTCCCTCATCGGCGGTCACCAACAACACGCCATGGCTCTTACCGGCTGGGATCGTTAATCCGTGAGCCGTTACACCATCGGGAAGCCCCTGCATACTTAATTCAATCTCCCCATCGAAGCCGTCGCGTCGTAGAGCAACGACATCCAGAGCCATTGTCGCGCCCCCACGCAAAGCGATGGGTTTGGAAAGTGCGTTTCGATCACCGTTGCGCAACTGCATGTGCATGGCCCAGGCGACGAGAGAAAAGTCGGGAGTCGCCTTCCGAACGATCAACCGATAGACATTCGCCGGATCGTTGCGCGTCCCTCCGAACAGATCGGTCAATCGCAACCGGTGCAATCCATCTTGCTTGACCTCGAACTTACCCAGCACGTCGGACGATCCGGCGTTATACGGCGGTCCGTCGTACGCGTATCCGTTGGAGGAAACCTTGATGGGACTCGGGATATCATTGAGTTCAACGACATCAGTCAACACGGGCGACTCGCCACTTGTGTCAACATGTTGAATGACGAGCGTCGGATCTGTCGGCCGCCCCAAACGCTCCGACGCGACCTCCACCCACCAAACGTCGCCTGCCTTTGCGAAGAATTCGAAGACGTCGGTATCCGCAGCTGTCGCAAAACTTCCGCTGATATCGAAGGGCAGTTCAACTCGTTGCGCAGCATCGCCTTCGTTGGGCTCCACTTCGGGCTGACTTGTGTCTGCGAGCCCTTCGGGAGGCCATGAAAAGGCGTTCACCTTCTGGGTCGACGGATGGCGTACAACTTTTTGATCTGCTTGGAGTTCGCGAAGCACAAGACGGTAGAAGTAGTCCGTGCCGCCTTTGAAGGTCAAATCATGAACCTTGACAACGTAATCACCCTCTTCGGGCACCGAAAAATCGATCGCACCACCCCGCCGCTCGACCGCCAAGTCACGACCCTGCGCGTCGGCGACCAAAACCACTGGGTTCAGTTTCGAATCGATTCCCTTGGCTGCACAGTCAACAAGAATTCGCTGCCCTTTGAGCGCATGAAATTGATAGAAGTCCACGGCGCGGGCGGTCATGGCCGCGTTACAGACGGAGCCGATAGCAAGTGACATCGACGCGTCGAGAGAGTGGTTCGGTTTCGCTTGCTTGATTTCGGGCAGGACGCCCACACTGAACACACGCGACGCCGAAAGCCCCAAGCGAGTCATCAATGTCGCCTCAACGAGCCCGGGGGCAACGTCTTGCGGGATCGAGACGAGATAACGACCCTCAACGACTTCCCCCGCTTTGTTGCGCGCCGGCGTCGCCTTGAGACGTGGATCCGAAAACCGCAACTCGTCCGCTTCCTCGATGTACTGACCTGTGATGGCGATTTCAAAATCGGTTCCCGCTTGACCACCCATCGGCATCGTGGTCAGCAAGCGAGGCGCGGGCAAACAAACCGATTGCCCGAACGCTGGTGTGATGAAACCGGCAGACGCAACCACCGCCAGGCAGACAGCCGACGCGATTGTCGCGGCAAGCGGATTGAGTTGACGGGCCTGTTGGCAGGTGCGTGACACGATGCTTCCACTTTCCTAATGGTTGAACAAAAACTCTTTGGTGTTGACCAGTGCCCAAATCAAGTCTTCAAACTGGGCTTTTGTGGTCACAGTCGTGACGTTGGATTCTGAACTCGCCTCCGATTCTGGGGCATCCGATTCTGGGGCATCCGATTTTTGCGAGCGACTGTCGCCGACCGCAAAGAACGCCACCGCGACCTTCAACTCTTCATCGGTGGGTGCGCGAGAAAATGCACTGAGATAGAGTTCCTGCAGTCGCTCGGGGAGTGGACGCGGGTCGGCCGCCAACCGCTGCGCCGTTCCACCTGAAACCGCAAGCTTTGCCTTCACGTCCGACGCATTGATGAGATGCAAACTCTGAGCCAGGCTCGCCGATTGCACGCGTTCGCACTCGCAAACGCTCAAGCTTTCGGGGCGCCCAAAGACACGCAAGAATGGTGACGACTTGTTGTAACTGTTGTCGGGCAGAGCCACCGCCCGAGTGCCAACTGGCAGATTGGCGAAATTCGTCGTCGCGCCGGTCAATTGATCGATTGCGTCAAGCAAGACTTCTGCTTGCAGACGCCGTGGATAGAACCGCGAATAGTTTTGCCGATCCGCAAGATTATCTTCCGTCGGCGTCGCATCCATCTGATAAGCACGCGAATTGACGATCGCGCGAATCAGTTCCTTCAGATCGAACTGGCTCGACAGAAAGTGATCCTCCAAAGCTGCAAGCAACTCGGGATTCGTTGGCGGATTGGTATCACGAATGTCATCTTCCGGTTCAATCAGCCCCCGCTTAAAGAAGTGTTTCCAGTAGCGATTGACGAGGGCCTTTGCGAAAAAGGGATTGTCGGGATCACTCAGCCAGTCAGCAAGTCGAAGTCGCGGATCCTGATCCGCATCGATCGCCCCAACTTCGTCTCCCAAAGCCGCCGGCTCGACCATCTGACCGGTCTTGATGTTCTTCGCCGTCGCAACGCCTCGGGTATGGAAGATCAGGTCTTCCCCGCGGATACCGGTCGGTTTGCGTCCAACCTGTGTAAAGAACGCTGACAGCCCGTAGTAGTCGTCCTGGCTCCATCGTTCGAATGGATGATGGTGACATTGAGCGCACTGCATGCGAACACCCAAGAACAGTTGGGCCACATCTTCCATTTGTTGCTTTGGTTCCTTGACTCGCTTGTACCAAGCAACCGCTGGATTTGCGATCACCGTTCCCGTGGCCGCAAGCAACTCGCGAACCATCTGATCGTAGGGAACATTCGTCAACAGACTGTCGCGGACCCAAGCATGAAACGCAAAATTGGAAGTGATGTCGCTGGCATCGTCGCGACGGTTCTTCAGCAACGCGGTCCACTTGTTCGCGAAGTAGTCCGCGTATCCGGGACTCCGCAACAGTTCGTCAATCAAGTCCGAACGTTTCTGAGGATCATCACTGGCAAGAAAAGCGATCGACTCTTCGGCGGTTGGCAGTCGGCCAGCAATATCAAGCGTGACACGTCGCATGAAAGTCGCGTCGTCGCACAGCGCGGAAGGCGGAATTCCAATCTGACTCAGATTGTTGAAGACATGGTCGTCGATGAAGTTGTTCGAGGGTGGCAATTCGACATCCGTTCCCTGAGGGATCGCAGCGTTGAATACCGCGACCATTCCCTGGTATCGAACCATCACGCCGACGCGTCCCGGGATCGTCATCGTCGTCACAACGCCCTCCGGCGTCACACTTACCATTGCGTCATCATTTGATTCGTAGAGAGCCAGGTCCGTCACATCACGTGAGGTACCGTCGGCGTAGTGCGCAATCGCTGTAAGCGGTGTGGTCGATTCCGCAGCAACGATGCCTTCGGCTGGCTGCACTTCCAGCGACGTCACCAGAGCAGCCGTCGGTTCCCCAAGCGGCGTCCCTTGAGCAATCCAGTTTCTCAACTTCCGATAGCCGTCCGAATCCGCTGGCAAACAAATCCCGCCTCGATGCGGTAGGCGTCCGGAAGCCTTTTTCAGAATCAGGCTCTCATCAGGCGCCGCAGGAAAGAGACGTCGGCCTCGGCCCTCGAGGACCAAATGGTCGTAATCCTCCAACGGCTCGAACCCAAGCAAGGAAAGCTGAAACCCGTTTTGACCACCACCCGCCTTGGCATGGCACACCCCGGCGTTGCACCCGGCCTTCGTCAAAATGGGCATCACGTCGTTAACGAAATGCAGCGGAGGCAACTCGGCCGCGAACGCCTGCGTAGAGAATGTGGACACGGCCAACCATGCCACGCACCAACGGAGAGCGCGCTTGCCGTGCCAGCGATCTTGGTCGCGTGAGGCCATATGCGGGGAGGGGGAAGGGACACGACACGCTCGAACGTGCCTGCATCGGGGGCGGGATCCTGATTCGGACAGGACCAGTGTAGTGGCCGATCCCCATGGAGTCCACTTTTCAGTATTCACCCGTTCAGCACACCGAATCGCCAACTTTCCGGTTTTCGGGGGCTCCAATCTCGATTGCCAACGACCCGAATTCCACCGTGATCGGGTCCGAAGTCAATGGCCCCGATTCAATCGATTGCAGAGGCGAAACCCGGGGATAGACGCCGCTCGAACACCGCTCGAACACCGTGCGGCGCAAGATGAAGCGGTCAAAAAATGCCCTTCCACGAATCGCGTCGCCTCGCCACTCCCGGAGTCGAGATTCAGTTCGAACCTCGAGTACGGTCTTAACACCGGTTACTCAGCGGCGGGCCGTCGAGGCAGTTCGCCGCCAGGTCGCCCGGCGGGTTCTCCACCACGTCCACCACCACCCTGCTGCCCCCGCTGCCGCATCCGAGACATCATGGCTTCCATTTCCTCGCGGGAAACGCTGCCATCCTTGTCGGTGTCAAATTGGTCAAGTCTGCCCTGCATCTGCTCGGGCATTTCATCGCTGCTTAGCTTTCCATCCTTGTTCTCATCACGCTGGGCAAACATTCGGGAAAAGAACTCGCTCGCATCGCCATCACGCCGCGGTCCGGCACCCGCTTCGCCACCCCGACCACTACCCATCGATGCCAACTCTTCTCGACTTGCCATTCCGTCCTTATTGCGATCTGCACGTGAGATGACAGCCTGCATCCGTTCGCCAACCTCAGACTTCGAAAGCTTTCCATCCCCGTCGCGATCCATCTGCATCAATCGATTGACCATCGCTTCGGAATTCCCAGCTCCGCCGGAGTCGATCCCACGTCCGGGTCCTCCGCGTCCCGCCTCGCTGCCCGCGGGTCCTCGACTACCCGCTGGTCCTCGACCCTCCGGTGGTCGGCCTTCGGGACCTCTGCCTTCTGGCGGACGCCCGAATTCACCACGACCACCTCCCTCAGAAGGCCGTCCGAAATCTCCGCGGCCACCTTCCGGTC
Source organism: Rubripirellula sp. (assembly GCA_051010815.1). Lineage (GTDB taxonomy): Bacteria > Planctomycetota > Planctomycetia > Pirellulales > Pirellulaceae > Rubripirellula. The sequence goes on along the minus strand of JBPCVD010000655.1, from coordinate 752 downwards.
GTCCGCCGAAGCCTCCTCTTCCTTGACCGCCTCGACCCTGACCACCTCGACCTCCAAATGCCGAGAAGTCGGGCCGCATCTCTTCCTCCGTCAGATCGCCATCCTGATTTTTGTCGAGTGCCTTCAGTGCGGTGGAAGCATTCTTGATTTCCTCTTTGGAGATCACACCATCCTTGTCAGCATCCAGGGCAGCCAGAACGGGCATCGTTCGCATCATCATTTCCGGAGTTGGTGGTCCACCTTGTCCACCTCCAAAACCGCCGCGTCCCTCTTCAGGTCGTCCACCGCCAAAACCGCCCGGTCCACCCTCGGGTCGTCCGCCCGGTCCGCCTTCGGGTCGCCCGCCGCCAAAACCTGGCCGACCAAAACCTTGCCCCCCACGTTCGCCGAAGCCACGCTCGCCTGGCCCACGCTCGCCTGGCCCACGCTCGCCTGGCCCACGTTCTCCAGGTCCCTGCTCTCCGGGTCCCTGCTCTCCGGGTCCCCGCTCTCCAGGTCCCCGCTCCGGCCGCTGAGCCATTGCGATTCCCGCCAAACTGAACGAGACCGCCAAGCAGATGAGATGTGGAATACTTCGTCGACGCATGTCACGACTCCAAGAGGTTGGGCTGAGAAAGGGGAGGGCGACGAGCGCGAGGCGCGTTTCACGTCGCTTGCCAAACGACTGAACGGCTACACGTCGACCTCATCCACATTTTACAACCCTGAAGCGGCCCTTGGGTTCCGCGGCCGATTCGATTGCCCAAGCTCAA
>JBPCVD010000654.1:0-3601 GCA_051010815.1 Rubripirellula sp. | reverse complement strand
GCACTCAAGTACAGCGTGATGCGATTGCTCAACATGCGATGGCATTTGAGTTATCGGAACTGCTTCGAGAAGTGCTCGCGGAAACCGATGAGATTTCGTAGCCAGACCCGTCTGAGAGTTTCAAATGTGCTGCCAAGACCTTCGCGTGGTTTGACCTGAGCAGGGTGAGATCACGTAAGGGACTCTGCTTACGGCAAGCCAGCTTTCGGTCTTTTTGTGGGAGCAACAAAGGTTGGCAGGCTTTCCGCATGTCACGAATTGACGAAGAGCCTACCAGGAACGTTCAAAATAGATGTAACGGCGAGGATCGGCTATCACGAGGCACGGGAGCAGGGCCCCATGCTAGATTCCCCCACTAGAGCCCCCTCGGCCATAACTCTCGAAAAAAACCTCCATAAACCACGTCCAAAAAAGTACTTGCATAGATGGCGGTATCGTCGGGCGGAGCCGCGGATGGACGCAACAACAGAAATCCTTGGCCGGTAGTCAATGTCGCCCGCCAACTTCTTTCGAACGGGCGAAAAAGTGGTCGCGATCGAGTGAACGCCATTCGGTGGTGCCGATCTGCGAGGTAAACTGGCAGGCCCGACGCCGCTTTGCTTTCCTTCCCCCGCGCGCATGCTCCCACCGCGATTCACGACACAGCACTCTGCCAAATCCCCATCAGGAACCGGGGTTCGGTGCGTCATTGCGCTGGTAGCTCTTTCCCTTTTCACGCACAGCTCAGCTGATGCGCAAGCCGAGGATGAGAAGGCGCGTGGTGAACCCAATGTCGTCGCCGCTGAACGAACTGCGGATTCAGTCAACGCAGCACCTGTCCGTGACTTGCAGCGCTACGAGAAATTGATCAAGCCACTTTTGCAGCAGGCGTGTTTCGATTGCCACAGTGGGGATAGCGTTGAAGGGAACTTTCGAGCGGATCAGCTCGATCCCGACTTAGTCAGCGGAACAGACATCGCCTGGTGGTTGGAGGTGTACTCCGTTCTCAGCAAGGGCGAGATGCCGCCACCCGAGTCAAGCGAACTCACCGACGATCAGCGAACCCGCATCGTTGATTGGCTTGCCACCGAGATTCAGGCAGCAGAAAAGCAACGCAAGGCGAATGCGGATCACTCTTCATTTCGACGCCTGACTCGCTATGAATACAACTACGCGCTTCAAGACTTGCTTGGGGTCCCGTGGACATTCGCAGCAGATCTTCCGGCCGAAGCCAGTGAGGAGGATGCTTTCGAAAACAATGCCGAGTCATTGCATATGTCTGTGAAGCAGGTGGAGACGTACCACCAACTTGCCCTGAAGGCATTGAATCGAATGACGGTTCGCGGTGACCAGCCTCCCATCGTGCATTGGGCGATTCCCATGGAAGCTGCCTTCCAACGCGAAAAGCGTCGGCATGACCGAAGCATTGAATCGATCAAAAAAAAGTTCGCCGACATGCCGGACAAACGAGCCGAGCAGATCGAGCGTCTCAACAAACAGTTTCAGGCGTCTGCCGACAGGTCGCACTACCTGGAACTTTCAACTGGACTGAGAGCCGAAGCCGACTGGAATTATCGCAAAGCAGCTTATGCGTTCGAGCATCGTGACACTTACCAATCGATGCCGGAGCCAGGGTCGCATTTTGCCGTGGTGCATTCTGGGGGAAGACAAGCTCTCACTGTTGAACTCGGCGACAGACTGCCAGATGAGGGAATGATGCGTGTTCGCGTTCGAGCATCACGTGCCAAGGGTGTGGACCATCGCATTCCGAGTTTGCAATTACATTTCGGCTTTCAAGCGACCGACCAAGGGCGGTCCATCAAACGTGTTAGCCAACAGGACGTGCAAATCCGAGCGTCCTTCGGGCAACCGGAAATCTACCAGTGGGACGTCCCCCTGAGCGAAATCGAACACCGCAACACCTATCGCGGCAAGACGAAACTGGGTGATCAACCGAGTCCATCGGAATACATTCGCTTCACGAACAGCACGATCGCGCGGGACGACACAGAGACGGAAAGCCCCGCGATTCTGATCGACTACGTGGAAGTTGCCGCGCCGGTTTACGAACAGTGGCCTCCCCGGTCCCACCGTCGCTTGTTCATTGGAAGCGAAAACCGCGACGACGAAACCGCGCACGCGCGAGAGATCATCGCGGCCTTCCTGCCTCGTGCCTGGCGTCGACCCATCATGCCTCGTGAGATTGAACGCAAGCTGCAACTGTTCGAGCGACTGCGTCCGAACAGCAAGGATTTCCAGGAGGCGATCGTCGAAGTTCTCGCAACGATTCTCAGCTCGCCGAAATTTCTCTACGTGTTGCCGGGTGAACTGGATGCACGACAGAATCAAGCTCAAGTTGCAGATCAAGTTCAAGTTGCAGATCAACTGTCACAGCACGAATTGGCGACTCGTCTTTCACTGTTCCTCTGGTGCAGCCTCCCCGACGAAACGCTGCTCGGTCTGGCCTCGGCAGGTCGCCTCACGGACCACGAAGTTCTGCGACAGCAGGTCAACCGAATGCTGGCCGATCCGCGGGCAGCCCGATTCACCCGTCACTTCGTCGAGCAGTGGCTCAAGATGCAACCACTGGAATATCTGAGACCCGTCAAGGGCGCAAATGGTCTTGATGAAGCTCTGCTGGAATCGATGAAGCAAGAACCGATCGCTCTGTGTGCCGACATGCTTCGACACGATTCGAGCGTTCTGGATTTCATCGATTCAGACTACCTGGTCGTTAACGAACGTCTCGCCAAGCACTACGGAATTCCCGAAGTTCAGGGAAATCATTTCCGCCGTGTCTCGCTTCCAGCTGAGCAGAATCGCGGTGGTCTGTTGACCCAGGCTGGCTTGCTAACGATGAACTCCGACGGAAAAGATTCTCATCCGGTCAAACGCGGAGTTTGGTTGCTAACGAATCTGCTGAACGATCCGCCACCGCCACCTCCGCCAGCCGTTCCAGAGATCGATCTCTCCGATCCAGAGATCGCAAAACTTACTTTGAAGCAACGGATTGAAGACCATCGCAATCATCCCGCGTGCCTTTCGTGTCATCAAAAGATCGATCCTTGGGGCATCGCGTTTGAGAACTATGATGCGATGGGACGTTGGCGCGACCAGATTGATGGGGAAGTCGTTGACGCCACCAGCGATCTCCCGGGCAAGGGCAGTCTCGACGGAATGAAGGGACTAAAAGAACATCTTATCCAGGATCGGTGCGAACAATTCGTGCGGGCAACCGTTGAGAAAATGGCAGCGTTTGCCCTGGGTCGGCAGCTCGAATTCGGAGACCGTGCGGGAGTGACGGATGTAATGAGACGGGTGCGATCATCGGGTGACGGCATCACAACCATGGTGATGTGCCTTGTAACCAGTGATCTTTTTCAATCACGATAGTGACGCGACAGATAGCGGTGGCAAATATAGTTGGGTCAACAAGGCGTGACCAACGTTCGATTGCTCAGGAATAACGACAGATGTCTTTCAACTTGAATCAACTTGATCGTCGCCGGTTTCTCCGAGGATCCGGGGCCGCGCTGGCACTTCCTCTGCTGAGTTCCAGTTTTCCGCTTTCTGCTGCCAATCCCGACGAACAGACCAATCCAAAACGGCTGGCCTGCATTTA
>JBPCVD010000653.1:0-5122 GCA_051010815.1 Rubripirellula sp. | reverse complement strand
CCCGGCAAAAATGATCGAGAAGACAATCAACGGCAAAAGATTCGTTTCTGCCGCGGCGGTGAATAGATTGTCCGTGAACAGCGACTTCACCAAGTTTTCGAGGATCATGGTGATCGTCGGCTCGATGGCCTCATCCTCACCAAAGAATTCAGCGACGTCCGCTTTGGGAACCTGCACCTTTTCCGAAAGGAACTCGTAGACCTTTTCACGTGTCTCGTCGGATCCGCCCTCGATCTCTTCGATCGTCGCCTGGTCGACTGTGCCCACACCGGGTCGGATCAGGTTCACGACCGCCAAACCGACCAACACCGCCAACACTGTCGTGCTGAGGTAGTAGACGATCGTATAGAAACCGGGTTTACCGAGTTTACGCACGTCCCCCATTCCAAGAATGCCGCACATCACGCTGGACATCACCAAGGGCACAACCATCATCTTCAACAGGTTGAGAAAGACTTCACCACCGAGATGAAACTTGACGGCGATATGAGGCAGAAAGATCGCCAACACAATCGCAAGAACGATCGCGACACAAATGTAGATTGTCTGACGACCGCTATGCTTTTCTGCTGACATCGACGATTCCCTGCTGTTGAGTCTGCGAAAGGTGAGAAGCCAGTGAGGCTTGATTTCCACGCATTCAGGGCGCGGCACGAACCAGCGTCACTTATCCTGCAATGTTGCGTGGCATTGAACATAGCCTTTGGCGCAAAGCAATGATGGTTCGGGAAGCACAACCCAAAAGTTTATGCCAGAAAGCTCAACACCAACGCCAATTGCACAACGTCGTCAACCTGTGATGCTCGACGCCAACAGCTTGATTCCCGTCGCAACCATCACCACCACGAGAAAAACGAACACCAACCGACTGCCTTTCCGGATGGCCAACTTCGCCCCTACAAAGCCTCCCGCTAGATTGCCTGCCGCCATCGTGAGCCCCGGCAACCACTCGACCATGCCGTAACAAACGAACACCAGTGTCGCGGCAAGCGTCACGACGAACCCGATAAAATTCTTGATGGCGTTGGAAGCCAGTAGGTCGCCCGTGTTCAGCCAGCTCATCGCAATCAGAACCAGAATCCCCATGCCGGCCTGAATGAAACCGACGTAAACGCCAATGCCAAAGAACAGCGGAAGCAAAGCGTGAGGCGGCTTCTCGGCGGCGACGTGATTTTCCAGCAACCGCTTCGGGTTGAGCAGAAGAACCACGGCCATGATCAAAAAAATGACGCCGAACAAACCCTCGAAGGACTCAGCCGGCAAGTAGACCGCCAGCAATGCACCCACCGGTACACCGGCAAGCGTAGGAATCGTCAAACGCAAAGCGAGTTTGCGGTCGAGTACCTGATGTTTGTTGAACGTGGCTACGGCCGATGCACTCGACAACAGAACGGCCAGACGATTCGTACCATTCGCTAACTTGGGATCCAGCCCAAACAACATTAGCGCGGGCAAAGTCAAAAACGACCCTCCACCAGCAATCGCATTCACGACGCCAGCGGCGAACCCAGCGACGACCAGAAGGGCGTACCAAAACAAGTCATTCATTCAGTCGATGCTCTTCCAATCGGCCACGGCAGTGACTTTCGTCACAAACGCGACCGCGTCTCCTGTTTGTCGTTCGCATCGCACGACGAGACCCGATGAACGAACCGCGTAAATGATCAAGTGAAGGCTAAATTTACCTCGGCTGGGCCGCGTTTGGTACCAACGATGCGGCGAATGCTATGCAGCGCAAGCGAATGGCAAGTCGGTGTCAATCACTCGTCCGACAAGGCCACACGCACGAGTCGCGTCGGACGGTCGTGTTTGCAACCGGATTGGGATTTCAACGATGAGGAATGTGTCGCAACGCGAATTCGCCGCCTGGTTGGATCGCAGTCTTAGGCCCGGATGATTGGATCGCGTTGTTTCGTCCCCAGCCCGACCGGCTGAGGCACCGAGGCGGCCCGCGAGACGAAAGCAACGGGCGCCCGTTGCGGCGATCCCGTATCGATCCATTTGCCCCGCGTTCGTGGCCAATTCCCGGCACAGTCAAAGAACGGAACCTCAGCGACTCCGCCCCCGAACAGGAAATCATGCCCCAGACTGCGGCGAGCGAGAGTATTTGGCGTCCATCGAACATTTTCCGGAAGTTATTCGGCAGGTACGCGATGTCTTAAGAATAGGATTCAAGAGACCCACCACCCGCCGACATGCAGCCTCAGCGACCGCGTTTGACGATTCCGGCGCGGAATCTGAAGTCAGGTCAAACGGTGACTTTGGCTTCCCGATTCCGTCGAATCCCCGGTTTGGGAGACGTGACTCGGACGAGACGACTGCCTGCTTGCGAATCGACTCGGCGGATCCGAGTTCCCCGCACGACTAGAATTAAGAGACACATCGCCACCCGCCGGGTGTTGAGCTCGACGATTCAACTCGCACTTCTTCCGACGTTCACTGAAAGGCTTGCTAGACGATGGATACGACTCGAAGAGGAATTCTGAAAGGACTCGGAGGATCTCTGACCCTTCCGATGCTGCAATCCATCGCACCAGCGCAGGCGACTGCCGCCGCCGATGCGGGCACAACACCAACACGGTTCCTGGTGGTAGGTAATCCGTTCGGGGCGCATCCAGAACACTTCTTCCCAAGTGATTTCGGAACGGATTTTACGATCTCTCCCACCCTGCGTTCATTGGAGTGGTTGAAGGATCGATTGACGATCATCTCCCACACTGATCATGGAATGGTCAGCGGACATGGGCGAGAGATTTCGTTCTTAAGTGGTGTGTTGCCCGCTAACGCCCAGGCTTTTCCCGAAAAGAACATGTCGATCGACCAGCTATTCGCTCGGCACGTTGGTAGCCAGGTCCGATATGGTTCAGTCGGTGCATCGTTGGAAGCCGGCATTCGAATGAGCTGGACCGCGAACGGCGTTGAGAGCCTCCCAATCACCGACCCGCAAGATCTGTTCGACCACCTGTTCATGAATTTGACGCCCGAGGAGAAGGCGATTCGACGTGACGTGCTTCTTCGCAACGGTAGCATTCTCGATACCGTCGACGATCAGTTCTCGGACGCGTTAAAGAATGCGGGTCGTCTTGATCGTGATCGCGCGGACCAATTCCAGACCTCGCTTCGCGAACTCGAACAGTCTTTTGCGGACCGCAATACCTGGCTCGATCGAGACAAGCCCGCCTTCGATATTTCGGAGCACTTCCAGTCGGAGACCACGATCGCAAACAAGTACGATGCGATCTTTGACATGATTGCCTATGCCTTCCAAACGGACCTGACGCGTGTCGCCAGCGTCGAATTCCCGTCCGCTCTCAAGTACACCGACATCGAGGGTGTGAATCGGAGTTACCACGGCTGTACCCACAATGGAAAAAAGGAAGACGTCGTTAGTGAACTGGTGGAAATTGAATCCTTCCAGATTGCCCGGTTGTCACGGTGTCTGCAAAAGCTTGATTCGATCCCTGAGCCGAACGGCGAAGGAAGCATGCTTGACAACACGATCGTGCTGTTCGGCAGTGGCATGGGATACGGCGGGACGCATTCGAATCGCGATCTGCCCATCCTGGTTGCTGGCGGTGGATTGAAGCATCGCGGACACGTCGATGCCCGGGACAACAGTGGAAAGAACATGCCACTCTGCAATCTGTACGTGTCGCTCATTCAACGATTCGGCATCGAACGTGACCATTTCAATACGAGCACTGGCACGTTCGACCTCCCGCGTGCCTAACATCCGAATCCTGCGTCCCTTCCATACTCGCGTCTTCGATCCCTCCCATGGCTGGACAGACAAGCATCAAAATGCATCGATCGAATCTCGAAACGGTTTTCCGAACCACAAAACGTCTGCTCTCGACAAGCTGTGCGCGCTTCGTCGTAACCACGCTGCTATTGACGACCGTCTCGATTGCTCAAGCAGACGAACAACTCCTCAAGACTCACTGCGGGAAGTGCCACGCCGGTAAGAACCCGAAGGGCGATTTTCGACTGCAGGCTCTCGGTGACAACCCGAGTCTTGATAGCGTCGACCTTTGGGAAACAAGTCTCGACTACGTCAAAGCAGAGGAGATGCCCCCTGCGAAACAAAATCGCATGACCGACGCGGAACGTGCACGTCTCGTCACGTTCCTCGAAGAGCGAATGCGTGACTACAACGGGCAGTCCGAGACTTCTAGCCGAACACGGCCACGACGACTCAACAATCGCGAGTTTGCCAACAGCATTCGCGATGCATTGATGATCGAAGACATCGGCACGAACCTGCCCACGGACAATCTGATCGGGGACGCGCTTCACGAAGGCTTCGACACGCACTCGGAAACTTTGGGATTCAGCAAATTCCACCTCGAGCAATTCATCGAAGCGGTTCGAAAGATTGTGGACGCGACCATTCTTTCGGGGGATCGGCCGGAGGCGCAGCGATACGAGTTCGATGGTGAAAAAATCATTGCGGCCCATACCAGTCAAAACACGAATCGCCCCCAACGTCATGGTGAAGCCGAAGGGTTCGACTTTCTGGATCCCTTGCAACTCGCACACTTTGAGGGTTTCGAAAACGTGCCGGAAACTGGACGTTACGCAATCACGATCAGCTGCACGGGCAAGGACCGTGGTCGCTACGATTCCGAAGAAACGGGCGTGTACGACGCCGATCCAATTCGCTTGAGCGTTCTGCTTGGTGACCGCCACAAAGTCTTTGAACTCCCAGATGAGCAGATCATCGAGATCAAGCTCAACGAATGGATCGCGAAAGGATCACAGCTCAAGCTCCAACACCCGACGGACGGGCTCCGGCAAAAAGGCAACGGCAACTTCAAATTCCAAAACGCGATCACCGGCAGCTACCTGAATGAACATGATCCGAAGCTGTACCAACAGGTCGTTTCGGGTATTCAAACCAAACCAGGAAGAAGGGCAAAAGGTCCAGCGAGTTGGCATCACTGGGTCGATCACTGGATGGGACCACGACCTCGAGTCGTATCGACCGTCATCGAAGGCCCCTTCTATGATTCATGGCCACCCACACGCCAAATCGCCCTGATCGGACGCGATCCCTCGACGGAAAACGCGCTCGCGATTCTGCGACCGATCGCCGAGCGTGCCTGGCGACGCGAAGTGCGGC
>JBPCVD010000652.1:0-6248 GCA_051010815.1 Rubripirellula sp. | reverse complement strand
ACACGTACGCCGAGAAGAACAACGATGTCGATAGCCCGCTCAAGACCTTTTGTGAAATCATTTCGATCGACAGGGATGTTTCACCCGACCAGCCCATCCCTATCACCGGCTACGCGCAGGTGGGTGTTTCGGGACTTAGCAAAGTACAAGTCTGGATAGAAAAGAAGGGCACGCCTGCGGCCAAGGACGACCCCAACTTTGAAACGGCGCCATGGCAAGACGCAACCATTCTTCCTCTACCGGATGACTGGGATCGCTCGCTGACCGCAGAAACATCGCAAGATGCTTCCAGCCAACAATCGCTGCACGGGTTTGATGCTGATACGGGACACCCCAAGCAATGGCCATTGCGACTCAGCAAGGCTCATTGGGCGATTCTTCACCCGGGCCTGAAAGCGGGCGAATACAACGTGCGATGTCGAACGATCGACCAGAATGGTGCCGCGCAACCGATGCCCCGACCCTTTCGAAAATCGGGACGAGCGTTCATTCAAAGACTGAATCTTCGTGTGGACGGCACGTCCTGATGGGTAATCTGCGGGCCGCTCTCCGGTTGGACTCGCCGCCGAGCACTGCGCCCCCAAAGAAACATCTCAAACAAAGCGACGTCATCCAAAGCGACCATTCACTTGGCCGTGGTAAGTTCTACGACCCAACCCACCATGTCCGTTTCGGTCGCCAACTTTGCATTCCTCCGATCGACGCTCTCGTCTTGAGTCTAGCGTTTTTCGGCTCTCTGATCGTTTGGATCCTCGTGCTGATAGAAAGAGCCTACGGCTTTCCATTCGACGACGGCATCGGTTTCCAATGATTAGAATCCTCTGCGACAGAGCGATCCTGCCTCGAGGCGATCCCAAGCCCTGCTTCCCCCGCCTGAATACCCCTCCTACCGATGGAACAGTCGCGTGCGAACCCCTCTCCTAACTTGCTTCACCGCGTCTCGTCACAAAGGCCTTCGGCTACTCGCATTCATTCCGATTCTCGCCTCGCTGTGCCTGCTGTCGGGGGGACCAAGCGAGGCAGCGGATCTCGGATGGAAGAAACATGAGCTCACGTCCGACTTTGTCAGCGAAGGCGCGTCCGTTGATGACATCGATGGCGATGGAAACGTCGACCTGGTCTCGGGCCCTTTCTGGTGGGCCGGCCCGAACTTCGACGAGCCATTCCGTTATCGGGAAGGAACGAAATTCGACCCCCGTGGCTACAGCGACCACTTCTTCAGCTTCACAGTCGATCTGGACAGTGATGGGCACGCGGACGTGATTAGCGTTGGCTTTCCCGGCAAGGAAGCCACCGCTTATCTAAACCCGGGCAACCCTCGAAAACAAACCAAGTGGACGTCGATCATCATCGCGGATCAGGTCGCCAACGAATCCCCAGCGTTGGTCGACATTATTCAAGGTGGACTCCCGGAATTAGTTTGCAGTCGCCAGGGTCAGTTCGGGTATTACCAGGCCGGTGACGATCCAAAATCTAACTGGGACTGGCACGGTGTCTCTGCCGAGAACGTCACCGCCAATCCGTTTGGGCATGGCCTCGGCGTGGGAGATGTCGATGGTGACGGGCGCCTCGACCTGCTTGACCCCACACGTTGGTGGCGACAACCGGAACCGGGACTGCACGGCGAACCATGGGATGAAAACACATGGGCGTTCCAACGATACGGTGGCGGTGGTGCGCAGATCCTTGTGCACGACGTCAACGACGATGGCTTGTCGGACATCGTCACGTCACACAACGCACATGGCTATGGACTCTCGTGGTTCGAGCAACAGCGTGGCGAATCAGGCGAATCTCGCTTTCGCCGACACACGATCTTGGGCGAGTCGTCGATCGACAATCCCTATGGAGTCACTTTTAGTCAACTGCACGCGCTGGCGTTCGATGACATCGATGGCGATGGTTCACAGGACATTGTGACCGGAAAACGTTTTTGGGCACACGGCGGGAATGATCCCGGCGGAGGCCAGGCTCCCGTTCTCTACTGGTTCAGCGGAGCCAAGGACGACTCGGGAAACGTCGCTTTTCAACCGCACCTCATTGATGATGAATCGGGTGTGGGTACGGAAGTGGTCGTCACCGACATGAATGGCGATGGACGGCCCGATGTGGTCAGCGCCAACAAGCGTGGGGTAACGATCCACTTCCAACATGCCGCGCGGGATGACGACGCTCACGCAGATTCCTCGGATCACGCGAACAACCAAACACCAGCACGATCGCCAAAGCCAAACGGAAATCAACTTCACAAGGATCACGCCCACGATCATGTAGGCATGCTGGCTTGGGACGAAGGCGCCGAAAGCGATCACGACTTCGTCAAGAGCTACGCCCCGCAGGATGCGGCCGAGTCAATGCAGGTCCCACCTGGATTTTCAGTCGATCTGATTGCCTCTGAACCGGGCCTCTCGCAACCGATTGCCATGTGCTTCGATGCGCGAGGACGCATCTGGATTGCCGAGGGGCATACCTATCCAGTGCGTGCCCCGGAGGGCGAGGGAAAAGACAGGATCGTGATTCTCGAAGACAGCGATCACGACGGGTCATTCGAGACGCAGAAGGTCTTCGCAGAAAACTTGAACCTTGTATCGGGCATCGAATTGGGTTTCGGCGGCGTTTGGGTCGGCGCAGCACCGTACTTACTTTTCATTCCTGATGCCGATGCCGACGATCGGCCCGACTCGGAGCCGCAAGTCTTGCTGGATGGCTGGGGCTATCAAGACACGCACGAGACGTTGAACAGCTTTACCTGGGGCCCCGACGGCTGGCTGTATGGATGCCATGGCGTCTTTACCCACTCGAAAGTTGGCAAACCGGGCACGCCCGACGCCGATCGAACGCCTCTGAATGCCGCAATCTGGCGTTACCACCCGGTCCATCATGAATTCGAAGTCTTTGCCTGGGGCGGCAGCAATCAATGGGGAATCGACTACAACGACCACGGAGATTGGTTCATGGAATGCTGCGTGATACCTCATCTCTTTCACGTCATTCAGGGGGCGCGGTATCACCGTCAGGCCGGCCAGCATTTCAACGCGCATATTTACGAAGACTTACCCACGATCGCGGACCACCTCCATTACGGAGATGGCAGCTTCGCCTCGATGAAGGAGGGCGGCAGAGTCGATCGCGAACTGGTCAATCGCACAGCCGCCTCGACCTCAACGGTGGGCGGCGGCCACGCTCACTGTGGCATGGCGATCTATCTCGGCGACACATTCCCAAAGTCGTATTACGGTGACTTGTTCTTTCACAACCTTCACGGACATCGGATCGTACGTGAGGCGGTCGTGACCGATGGCTCGGGTTATGTCGGACTGCATCGCCCCGACCTGGTCCGAACCAGGGACCATGCGTTTGTCGGCGTCGGCGTGATGCTGGGTCCAGACGGTTCGCTCTACTATTCCGATTGGCACGACCCGCAAACGTGCCACCATCGGGACCCGAACATATGGGACCGATCCAACGGTCGTCTGTACCGGCTGAGATATGGCGATGCAAAGTCAACGCCACTCGATCTGACTCGCATGAATGACGGCCAACTGGTGGAACACCTCACCCATCACAACGCGATGATCGCCAGACAGGCCGCGCACCAATTGCATCAGCGGTCGGCAAGTGCGTCTTTCGATCGCGAAAGCGTGCAACAATCTCTCCGCGTGATGGGGAACAAGGACCTTGAAACTCGGTTCCGATTGCGCGTGCTGTGGTCGCAACATCAATGCGGTTTCCTGGATGTCGAAACGTTGCTTTCTTTGATGGCCGATCAGGATTCCGCCGTCCGCGGTTGGGCCATTCAACTTTTCGCCGAGCGGCCAAACGACCGCTCGGATCAGGACTGGATGGCATTGGCCGATGCGACTCGCGGCGAAGAATCGCTCGTGACCCTCAGATACCTAGCAAGTGCCTTGCAACGCGTCCCTCAAAGGCACCGTGCGGCGGTTGCGGCCAACGTCGCCAACCACCGATTGTTTGCAAAAGACAAGAACCTGCCGCTCCTGACCTGGTATGCCCTGGAACCGCTCGCGGCAGAAGATCCTTCGGAAGCATTGACGGTATTCGGCGGCAACGCAGCCCTGCGTCCCAAGCTGGTCCGCCGAGCTGCTGCCTCGGACAGTGGCAGAGCCGCACTGATCGCCGAACTTGCCAAAGCCCCCAGTTACGACCAAATGGCAAGTCGAATCGATGAGCTGAAACGGCTGTTGCCGGAGTCCCAACGACTTCAGCGCCCCGAGGCCTGGGCGAAAGTGCGTGCCCTCGGTGACCGCCTAGTTTCGCAACGAGGGAAAGACGATCGCCGACTGATCGACAGCCTTCAAGGGCTTGGCATGCGGCTAGGCGACGAGGCTTCATTCCCACACTATCGAAAGCAGGTGAAGAATCTGGAACTAGATTCAAAATCGCGTGCTGCTGCGCTCGACCTTCTTCGGCAATCGGGTGACCCGCAAGTCGGCATCATTGCCGCCAGCGTGTTGCCGGAATCGGCCATGCGCGCCTCCGCCGTGCGTGCCATCGTCGCAGCTAGTGACCCTTCGGTTGCGACAGCCGTTGTCGCAGAGCTCCCCCGTGTGACAAGCGACCAACGCAGCGACTTAATCAACTTCCTGGCGACACGAGCCTCGACGGCGTCACAATTGCTGACCGCGATCGAATCCGACGAACTCGATCGATCTTTCGTTTCCGCCGTGCTGTTACGTCAAATGCAATCCCACGATGACGAAACACTTCGCGATCGCATCGCAAAACTATGGGGAAAGGTTGGCGAAGAGCCAGGAGACTTCGAGGCACAAAAGAAGCAGTGGACGAAGCTTCTTAGTGCCGGTCGGATCGCAGCGAGCGATCTTCCGCACGGGCGTCACCTGTTCGATCAGGTCTGTGGTAACTGCCACAAACTCTTGGGAGAAGGAAAAGAGATCGGCCCTGATCTGACGGGATCGAATCGGCGCGATCTGAACTACATCTTGGAAAACGTACTCGCGCCCAACGCAATCATCGGCAACGCTTATCAGATGCATGCGTTCTTGATGGAGGACGGTCGGCTCATCACCGGCTTGATTCGGGCCGAAACGGATGCAGAAGTGCGCGTCGTGATGACTGGCGGAACCGAGGTCATTCTAAACCCAGACAACATCGAGTCGAGAAAGCGTTCGACTCAATCGATGATGCCGTCGGAACAGTTTGACAAAATGCATCCTGCCGACGTGGCTGACCTCGTCGCCTACCTTGCGACCGACAAGCAAGTCGCTCCGAATGCCAAGCGGACGCTTGAACCAGGTGAAACTGACCCAGCCAATGTCGTCGAAGCAGAATGGCTGATCAATGGAGCGAAGCTGAGCCAGGGGCGTGTTCGAGATCAAGGAATGGGAGGATTCCCTGGCAGCCAATGGTCGGGCAACGCACAACTCTGGTGGACGGATGCGGAACCACAGAGCACGCTCGAGCTGGAAGTCCCAGCCCCCATCGATGGCGTCTGTGACATCCGACTTTATTTGACCACGGCCGTTGACTATCCCGTGATCCGAGCCAGGGTAGGGGACCAGAATTGGCAGCAGGCGGACCTATTCAGTCCACAGGTGCAACAGCTTCCGGAACCATTGGAATGGAAAGATGTATCGGTCAGCAAATCGAAACCATTGCGACTGCAGCTGCAGATGACCGACGCAAATCCCAAAGCTCAAAAAAGATGGATGCTAGGAATCGATCGCGTTGAGTTTGTCGAGAGCCGCTAGCTTTCCTTCTGCGGAAGACATTATCCTTTGCACAGCACACGCTGCCGTTCGCCCCTTCCCCTTTTCACCAACGCCCGCAACGAGGAACCCCATGTCGGAAGAATCATCTGCCCCCAACGACGCCCCCAAACCACGCAAGGGCATTTCCAAAGGCATGCTTTCGGCGCTTGGAATCATCGCCGTCGTGCTTGCGTTGATGGCGTACGATCACTTTGTCGCGGGCCCCAGCACACAAGCGGCCTTTGATCAGATCGTGAAAGAGAGCATCCAAGTCAAGATGGTCGACGAAGGAGATGAACCGGGCGTTCTGACGAATACAACAATTCATGAAATCATCGGTAAGACACCTGTTCAGAGTTACGACGACGACCTCGGTGACACGGTTGAAGTCTTTCAGTGGGGAATCCCAGGCAAGAAGCACAAGATGTTTGTCGTCTACAACAAGAACGAGGAAGGCAAGCTGAACTTCTTTCGGCATTCCTTGAATAGCTACAGCAAAGGGAATGGAATCGTCGTCGA
>JBPCVD010000651.1:0-2511 GCA_051010815.1 Rubripirellula sp. | reverse complement strand
CGGGCAACCCGAGCAAATGCAGCGTTGGATCGCGATTCGTGAGCAATTGTGCGACACCGTTGGTCGTCTTCGCGAGGAGGAGCAGCGAGTGGAGCAAACTCAAGCTCGTGCGGCACGCGCGGCCAAGCGGCTGAGGAGTGTTTTGTCGACCTCCGGAAGTGTTCGAGCTGTGGAGGTACCCACGCCCGTTCAAGGTGGCCTGTTTGACGAGCCAAGTGAAGACGATCTGATCGCGCTCTACGATGAGGCCGTTTCCGTTCGTGGCGAGCGACAGCGTACGCATCAACAATACGAGGCACTGCGACGGAGACGTGAAGAACTGGCCGAAGAGTTACCGCAGGCAGAGACTCGCTTCGAAAAAACGCAGAAGGTAGTCGAGGATTGGCGTGAAGATTGGCGACGAACGACGGAAGCATTCGTTAGCTCGGATCGTGTGGGTACCACCGAAGTTCTGCAAATGCTTGATCAAATCAGTGATTTGACCGCCAAGAAACGCGAACGTGACATTCTCGCGACACGGATTCGGTCCATTGGGGAAGACGAAATTGCGTACTCGGAAAGAGTGCATCGTTTAGCCGCTTCCGTAGGGAAGTCGATGGAAGATGGTCGGTCGACCACCTCCGCGGCTCAGGCAATCTACCAGCGTTTGCAGAGCGAACGCGCTGCTGTTCGAAGCCGTGAAACGATCCGCGAACAGCTTGAGTCGACCAAAATGCGTTTGTCAGAGGTTGCCATTCAGCAGTCTGCCTGCGAGCAAGTCTTGAAGCAACTTTGTGAGGAGGCAGGCTGTGACGCGCCGGAAGGTTTGCCCGAGATCGAAGAGGCGTCTCGCAATCGACGCGAATTGCAAGCCACGCTTCGGGATCTGGAGAACCAGTTGTCGTTGCTGGCTGGCGATCAATCGATCGACGAGTTGATTGACGCAGCGACGGGGCTGCAACCAGCGCTGCTTGATATCGAAATTGAGCAACACGAGCAGGAACTCACGCAGCTTCGCGACCAAATCTCGACGGTCCAGCAGGAGATTGGGGCCTTGCAACATGAATTGAATCTGATGGATGGGAGTGGACGTGCATCAGAGCTCTTGCAATCCATCCAGTTGACGGTTGGTAAGGTGAGCAAGGACGTCGAAGAGTTCGCCAGGAAGAAAGTGGCATCGCTGATTCTTCGACGTGCCATTGATCACTACCGCAAAGAGAATCAGAGCCCCGTGCTTGCAAACGCCAATCGGTTCTTCGCACAGCTAACCTGCGATGAGTATTCCGAACTGAAGCCGGACTATGACACGAAGGGGAAAGCAACGTTGTTCGGAGTGAACGAGAAAGGGGCGGAGGTTCCGGTCGGTTCGATGAGCACGGGGACCGCAGATTCGTTGTACCTTGCGTTGAGGCTTGCAAGCCTGGAACATCAATTGTCGCACGGGAATGCCATTCCGCTGGTCATTGATGATTGCCTAGTACAGTTGGATGACAAAAGATCATTAGCCGCGTTGCAGGCCTTCAGCGAGCTGTCGGACAAGACGCAGGTGATTCTCTTCACGCACCACGAACACTTGCGTCGCCTCGCAGAGCAGAATCTTGGAGCGGACCAGTTCCACGTGCATGAACTTGCCCCCTAGTTTCCTGTCGTACTTTCGATCAGGTCGCAAAGGGACTCGGTTCCTCGCTGGTTTTGGATTTTGACAGGGATCCGCACATTTGGTTAATCGCCGAGTATATTGATCGCTTTCAGACCCCGATTTGTTCCACTCGACAGCGAGATCGAAATGGATTCGTTTCTAGCGGCGGCGATTGAAGAAGCGCGACTTGGCAAGCAGGAGGGTGGGCTTCCCATTGGGGCCGTGCTTGTGCTCGACGGCGAGATCGTTAGCCGAGGTCGAAATCGACGTCACCAAAAAGGTAGTGTGATTCGGCACGCGGAGATGGACTGCCTTGAAAATGCGGGGCGCATGCCTGCGGCGACCTACCGTGAATGCACTCTCTATTCGACGCTCTCACCCTGTGATATGTGCAGCGGAGCGGTGTTGTTGTTTGGCATCCCGAAACTTGTGGTGGGCGAAAACAAAACCTTTCAAGGGCCCGAGGAATACGTTCGATCGCGCGGTGTCGAACTGACGATTTTGCGCGAGTCGGCCTGCATCGAATTGATGGATGAATTCATCTCCAAGTTCCCAGTGCTGTGGAACGAAGACATTGGCGTCTAGCATCTTCGAAACACGAAGACCTCACTTCAATGCGGCGGCGATCGCATGGCGATGTGATCACGACGATTGGCACGCGGTTGGCGATTCGTTCCCGCGAAGCTAACGCCCTACTTGTAGTCGTGTTCCTTGTCACTCTCTTTGCAGGAGGCCTGCCAGACGGATACGTCAGCAGCCATTTGTTGCACGACCTCCGGTTTCGTGGCCGCCAGGTCATTGGACTCGTTCGGATCAGTCTGCAAGTCGTATAGTTCCCAGTGTTTCCCCTGGTCGCTGCTGTAGAGTTTGTACCGACCGTCGTGCCACGCAAT
>JBPCVD010000650.1:0-2906 GCA_051010815.1 Rubripirellula sp. | reverse complement strand
GCGCTCAGGTGATCGTTGACCAATTCATTGCGAGCGCCGAGGACAAGTGGAACCGGCTTAGCGGCTTGGTCATGCTTCTTCCTCATGGTTTCGAGGGCCAGGGCCCGGAGCATTGCAGTGCCCGCGTCGAGAGATTCCTTGCGATGGCGGCCGAACACAACATTCAGGTTTGCCAACCAACCACTCCGGCGCAGTACTTTCATCTGTTACGTCGCCAAGTCGTTCGTAAATGGCGAAAACCGCTGGTCGTGCTGACACCCAAGAGCCTGTTGCGACACCCACGCGTGACGAGCACATTGGAAGAGCTATCCAATGGTTCCTTCGAGAAGATTCTTGGGGACGATCAGGTTCCGCTCGAAAACGCGAATCGGTTGCTGCTTTGCACAGGCAAGGTCTACTACGACCTACTCGATGCCCGCGAGGAGCAAAAACGCGACGATGTCGCGATCATGCGTCTTGAGCAACTCTACCCGTTGGACATCGAGGAATTGATGGATTCACTCGAGGGGCTGAAGAAAGGCACGTCGGTCTATTGGGTTCAAGAGGAGCCGACCAACATGGGTGCCTGGCCCTACATCAAACTCTTCTTCAGTGACCGACTCTCACAGGACTTTGAGCTGCGGCGCGTTAGCCGCGTCGAATCCGCGAGTCCCAGCACGGGAAGCATGGCGGCACACAAAATCGAGCAAGCAGAGCTGATTGCGGAAGCACTCGCGTAAGCGGGTTGCCGTCCTTCTTGCCGAAAATTTTCCGAGGTTCGCTCAGATCGGAGGGAGTCCCACGCGAGGATTACTCCCCTTCGCGGAGTTGATCGAAGTACTGCTGAGCGTGTTCACGTTCGGTTCGCGGCAAAGTCTGGTTCTCTGTCGGATCACTCTCTTCCGAAAGCGCCCCTTCAATGGCGTGCTTGACATCTTCCCGGGTGATTCCTTTGCGGTTCGGTCCATCGGCAAACCCGGCGATGATCGCTCTGCCTTTCTTGACCTGGCCACGAACCTGCGTTTCGTAAGTGTTGGTGTCTTCCTCCTGCTCAGGCCGGTCTCCAAACCCACTACCGGAACCTAACCCATCGCCCTGACCTTGGCCTTGCCCCATTCCGAAGCCTTGTCCATTGCCCTGGCATTGCTGGCATCCGCCTCCACCACACTTCTGGCATCGCATCTGATTCTTGGACTGCGACAGAGAATCGAGTGCTGACTCCAAATCCTCCAACTCAGACATTTCTTGCTGCATTTCGCCGAGCTGGTCGGCCATCTGCTCCATGGCGTCAGCGGCCTGCGAGGCATCACCCTGCTCCATCGCCTTCGCTGCCTGACTCATGGCCTCGGCCATTTGGCTCATCTTTTGCATCTGCGAATCTTTCTGCTTCAAACCGTTCAGCTCCTGCTGCATCTTGGATGCATCCTCGCCGCGACCCTCTTTTCGGGCCTGCTCGATCTGACGCTCGAGTTCCTTCTTCTTCTGCTCATGCGCCTTGGCCGCATCTTTCAATGCCTTCTGCATTTGCTGAACTTGTTTCTTGAGCTGCTCCTTCTCCTTCTCGCTCAGCTTTCCATCACGCATCTTGCTGGCTAACTGTTTCACCATGTCCTGCGCTTTGCCGAACTCGCCTTTTTCGATCGACTTGGCAACCTTCTCACCGGGGCCCGAATCGAGGCCCTTCATTTGTGAAAGAGCGCGACGCATCTGTTCGGAAGAACCGAGCTGTTCGCGTCTCTCTTCCAGTTGTTTCTTCAAGTCGTTCATCGCAATCATCGCGTCTTTGCGATTCATGGTCTTGCTGTTGGTAATCTTGTCGAGCTTCGACTCCATTTTCTCGAACATGTCTTGAGCGTCTTTCAATCCATCGGATTCAGCTTTTCGACGCTGTTGCTGAATTCGCTTTTTCAGTTGCGACGCCGCAGTTTGAACTTGCTTGACTTCAATTTCGTTCGGCTTGGGTACGCTACTGGCACTCGACTCGCTCATCGGTTCAGCCAGCAACAAAACCACCGCCAACACAGGAATGACGGACATCGGTAACCATCCAAGCTTGGAAGGTTTCAGCTTGAATCGATCCGAGACCTCAATCTGGTCAGCTCGCTTGTCCGCGTCCGCCACCAATGCCAAACCAAATTCGGTGTCCCGCTCGTCGTTGGCCAACGTCAATGAACTACTCAGGCGTTCTCGCAATCCGAATCGCTTATCAACCTCGGAAGCTACCGATTCAACCGAAGGAGCGGAAACGATCGCGTAAATGCCAGCGGCTAGAAACGCGGCCAAGGTTGTGCCGCCAATCCATCCATAGATCCAAGTATCAAAATTGACGTCCATCACTTTCAGTGCCGGAATCGCAATCGCGATCGTGGCGATCAGCAGAGCAGCGAACAAGGTGACACAAAGGGCTTGGCCGAATCGCCCAAGAACCATTCGACGGCGAGCGCTGTGTACTTTGCTTTCGATTCGATTCATGGTCGCAATCCTGCGCTGGCGAGCCTTTGGCTGTTGGCCATGGCTACTTCAAGCGGTTCAGAGAATGGAGGGGGGTGCGGTACAGCCGAATTCCTGGAATTTCTGTACTATCATTATCGTATGCTAAGTATAGAGGGCTCGACCCCATCTGACTGAGGGCGAAAATCCCGTTTTTGAGTGAGAATCGAATGCTTCGGCGAGCCGAGCTACCGGATCCAGACACGCTAACTGACGCAGATGTCGTGATTTACGACGGCGAGTGCAACTTTTGCCGTTCGCAGGTTCAAAACCTGTCGCGGCTCGATTGGGGCGGTAAACGGCTAGCTTTCATCTCCCTGCACGACCCTCGTGTGACCGAGCGGTATCCCGACCTGACGCATGAACAGCTGATGGACCAGATGTACCTGATCGATGGATCAGGGGTTCAGCACGGGGGTGCCGACGCGATTCGGTAT
>JBPCVD010000649.1:0-5952 GCA_051010815.1 Rubripirellula sp. | reverse complement strand
ATCGTAAGGAAGCGGGAACACAAACTTGACTTGCAATGTCCGGCTACTGCGATTCTTGAACGTTTGCCCGACCTGGACTTCGGCAACCTGGTCGCGAATCGAAGCATCGATTTCAAGCTTCGCGATGTCGTACAAGAACCCGGGCTGACCTGGCCTGGGCGGAATCATCGGACGTGGCAGTCGATGGTTCCGATCGGGGTCGGAATGAATCAGCAATCCCTGTGCACTCGCCCCAGTGCTGCTACTCAGCAGGCAAAGACTCGTCGAAAACGCAATCGCTGCAAATAATCGGAACATGTCGCTGCCTCGCCAAGGTGAAATCGAGAAACTGGCTTTTGTTCATGATGCCACGCTCACGCCAGCCGAGGCAACTCTGTCGGCGGCTTTCTCCGATTTTCAGTCGCTGGACCCTGGCAGGACATCACCCGCAACCAAAGAAACGAAGCAGCCTTCGCTTTCTTAGGGAAACAGGCAAGAGAATTCGAGGCTTTGACAAAAAAGTCGGCCGGTTCTCCTCGTGCCACCCCAAACGAAATCGAGCCGGTCGCTACACGACCGGCTCGATGAATTGATGTCAGGCGGCAAAGACTGACCAGCACGGAAGAATCTCTTCCTACGCTGATCAGACTCAACGGTCTTTGAACAGCGATTAGCCCTCTTCGGGCGCTTTTCCGTTGACCCATGGGCCAGCCAACTTCATGTACTCGGGCTCTTCCAGAAGGCTACCGTGGTCACCCGCAGTCCAACCTGCGATGTGATTTGGCTTGCCTCGCTGATGAGAGCGTTCTTCCCATTTGGCGGCCCAAGTCTCGTCTGCCTCTTTGGTCTCCAAGGTCTCCTCATCGACAAAGAAGGCCTTGCCCTCGCGATAGCTACGCGCACCAAGGATAACCGTCGTGATCGCGGCCGCTCCGAGCCGAGGATCGTTGTTGACCAAGTTGGGATCGTCGGCCACCATCGCGTCGACCCAGTTTTTGAAGTGGGCGTAGGTCGTGTCTTTCACTTGCCCCACAGGGACGTGCTCCTCCTTCAACTTGCTGTTGCGAGTCACCTGAGGTCGTTCGGGAACAAAATCAAATCCTTCGAACTGCTCGCCGGTGCCAAACACGAATGATCCGTGATGGCCGCGGATCAACTGCCGAATCGGCGTTTCCTGACAGGCCATCGTTGCGGTGACTAAGCCCTGAACGCCCTCGGGGAAATCAGCCACCACGGTGGCCACATCGGGAACATCTCGCCCGTCATACTCAAGAAAAATCCCTCCGGCACCGACGACGCGGCCGGGGAACCGTAGTCCCGTCGCCTTCAGCATCGTGGTTGTTCGGTGGACGAACAGGTCGGTGAACATGCCCGAACCATAAGGCCAAAACCGTCGCCACTGTTTGTACTTCGCGCGGTCAAAGTCCTCGTATTGTGCCAGTCCCTCTTCGACACCCAACCACTTCTTCCAGTTGATGTTGCGCGGATTCATTTGTGGCTCTAACTTGTAGTACCGCCACTGGCCTTGCGCTGAATTTCGGAAGAACTCAGTCTGGTACATCAGCACCTTCCCAAGCTGCCCTTCGGTCAGCATTTCATTGACTTGGTTCCAAACCGGCAAACTGGTCGACTGCACACCGACCTGCATCACCTTCCCAGACTTTTGCCAAGTCCGCATAACTTCGACGGCTTCCTCGACCGTTTTGGTCATCGGCTTTTCACAGTAGACGTGCAAGCCCGCATTTAGAGAATCGATCGCTTGTTTGGCGTGCCAATGATCAGGCGTACCAATGCAGACGGCATCCAAGTCGGCCTTGGCGAACATCTCCAGATAGTCTTCGTGCTTGCTCGGCGCCTTGCCGGTTTCTTTTTCAATGTGATTGGCGGCTCGATCGCGGTGCTCGCTGTAGACATCGCAGACAGCGACCAATTCAATGGGCTCTCCCTCGACCTGCAACTTGGTTAGACGTTTGACATGGGCACCAAATCCGCGACCACCCGGCCCAATGAAGCCGATCCGCAATTTGCTGGTGGCAGGGGCGGCCTTTGCGACCTCTGTCGTGGCCGCGGTCACCGCAGCGACCGCACCAACCGTTGAGGCGGACTTTTTGATGAAATCGCGGCGAGAGGCGGCGCCGCGAGAGGAATCGGAGGTCGGCTCGGGAGCTTTCGAATCAGACATGGAGGCAGGGTGTTCCTGATCGGGGGAGGTAGGGCGGCGAGTCGTCGGACTCTCATTCCGTTCGAACAGTGTAAACGATCACCGCAGAATCGGCACGGAACGCCCTTTCGCCCCGAAGAACGCAGTCTTTCATGCGATTCGCACGGTACACAGACCGAGAAGAAGCGCGCGAAGCAAGCGGGGGAGATGCGGAGAAATGCGAGCACCTGGGCCGCGAACTGGCCTTCCCAATCGATCACTCGCACCTGAAATGCTCGAGATCCACGCGTGAAATGCTCGAGATCACAGGGGAAGCCGGCAACCAGCTCGCTCTGGCTGCCGGCGTTGTCAGTCCTCGAAAGCCCTGCCTACGACTTACGTCGAATCACAGCAAGCCAATCTTCGTCAGTGTCCGACGGAGGAAGGCCAAGACTGTGACTTCCCCCACCGTCGACCTGACGAACCGAACCTCTTTGCAAAGTACCACCCTCACGCGGATTGAACCATTCGAGACTGTAGTCGCCTTTGACATCAGCGAGGTCGATCGAAGATTCTCCTCCCTCGGGTAAATACACGAGATACAGCTCATCAGGTTTCGCAAAGCAGAACTTCGACACACCGTGCTTTGGATTGCCAACTCGCTCATCCATGTTCACCATCTCCCAAAACGGAATCTCGTTCTCGTGAAAGAAGGTGATGGCGTGACGGCAATAGTCCCAACTTCGATCACGACTACGCCAGTCTTCACAGATGATATCGTTCTCATCAAATTGGTATCCAAAGTAGTACTCACACCCGGCACCACCGGCCATCAGCGTTCCCCACAACGTCTGCTTGCGCACCTTGTGCTCGGTGTAGACCATTTTCCCGGATCGATCACGACCATCAAATCCGCGATAGCCTAGATCGGGACACTGGGCGTGTGCAGCCGAACCTGACTCGTCAAACGCGACCACCCAAGGCTTCCCTGCATCAGCGGATGCGCGAACCCACTTGAGAGTTTGCGCGTGCGTGGTCTCAAGACTGCTGTTCTGCAATGAGACACCCGTAAGTTTCGACTTTTCTCCCAACAAGGGTCGGTACACCTGATCCTGTTGAGAGGGATAAGTGTGAATCACGATGTTGTGGTCGTAGGCATCGAGATCAGCGATGTAGTCAATCATTGCGAGTTGTTGCGCAGTGGTCTGCGTGTTCTCCTCGCCAAGATTCCAGTTCAGAGCCAGGTTGTGTCCGAATCGAGCGATCATTTCTCGGCAGTACAACATTCGCTGTGGGCCAAGGTTGCCACCATCAAGACTCTCTGGCACGTTGCCCCCTCCCTTGCCACGCTGATGATCATCATTTTCGGTTTCCTGCATTTTGAAGTGCAAGTACATCCCTTTCTGCGTGCCGTGGTCGAACACGATGCCCCACTGATCCAACTTGCTGCAATCGTAATGCAACTTGTCATCACGCTGAATGAATGGCCAGACGTTGTCGCCATCACCGCCTGCGTTGTAGGTCAAGAACGAAAAAGCATTGCAACCTTTTCCGGACAGATAAGAAATCGCGCCGATCAGGCCCTTTCCTTTTCCATTCTTCCAAGTCGGATCCCCTTGTTGCCAGTCATCAACGTGAGCCTTCCACTGCTTGATCGGAGCTTTGCGAGCGTTTCCAGCGATCGTGTTGTCAAAATCGGCGAACGCCAAGAGGGTCTCCGGAGCGTCTGCCCCAGCCTTGAGGAAGTACTCGCCTGACCCCGCGAATTGCAAGTAGTGCTTGCCGACGTATTGCAGTCGACCGTGGGCGCGAAGGTCTCGCCCCGACTTCTCGCTCGCGGCGATCTCGAGCGATCCCGACTTGCCATCGAGCAGTGTGACAGGCTCCCCAGCTTTGCCAGTCAGCGCGGTGTCGGTTCCACGCACAAAACTCACCTTGTAGTTCCACTGACCGGTGCGATCGGGAGCAAAGTGACAACGCCACTGCGTTCCCGCATCCGCAGAACTGTTGGCCGCGTCGCCGTCGGCAGCAAAGAATCCGGGGATCGTATATTTCGTCCCATCGTTGTGTGAGAAATCGACGCTCAACCGATAGTCGGTGAACGGGTTCGGCTCATTGTCCTGCTCATGAGCAAAAGGGCCGTTCATCGTTAGCGTCACTTTGTGCCAAGTCTTCAAGTCACCGCTAACCTTGATACTGCCATCCCCATCGGCCTCACGAGGCTGAGTAAGTGGCAGGTCGCTTACCGATTTGGTGGGGCTCGATTTCTGCGATTTCTTCTCTTGTCCCTGCGAGTTCGATTTTGCCGCAGCCGCCTGTTTCGCGATCATCGGTGCCGCTGCTTTTCGGGTTGCTTTGTTGGCAGGAGTAAACGTCACGCCGGCCCAACGAGCGCGGCTGAATTCCTGCCCATCCGTCGAACCAATCTCGGAGGTCACGGTGATGATTGCGCCTTCGGTAATCGGGACTTGCTTCCACGTCTTATTGAATGCGTCTCCCTCTTCGAACATCTGCTTGCTCAGTGGGCAAACGAAGTCACCCACCTGATCTCCATCCACGCTGACCGTGTAGGATGATTTGCCGTCACTCTCACCGACCGCCTGCAGCGTCAAGTCGTACACGCCAGTCGGATACGGAAACGTGCGACTCGCTTCGCCCGATTTGTGCTGTTCTGGATTCACTGCCAGCCATTGGTCGCGATCTAAGTAGTAGTTCTTCTTGTCTGTCTTCGCGAACATGGTCGCCGGCATCTGAAGCCCGACCGATGATTGGGCGCCGTCTGCCGCATCTTTGTCGAGATTTTGCTGAATCCAATTGGCCAGCGTTGAACTTCCCTGCCCATAGCCACCTGGTAGCGGGCGGATGTCCTGCGTTTGAATCATCGGCGGCTCGCCCCAGTGCGCGGGATAACTTGGCTTCTGAACAACGAACCGAAAACTTTTCGGTAGCTTGCCCTCGGCCACGCTCTCGGGTCCCACATCATCGGGACGCGTGAATTCGCGATCGGTCGTCATCAACCACTTGTCGAATTCGAATCCGTCCTCACGCATGGAGAAGTGAATCGTGTGTTCACCGGGTTGTTCGATATCGAGATAGATCTTGTGAGGCTCGCCGCAATGCTGCTGCTCCGTTCGCTGATTGCTGTCCCAACGCCAAGTCTTCTTACCCTGACACCACTGCAATCGCTGGCCGGTTTCAGGCCATTCTCCGTCGATTCCCACGTGCAATCCATTGTCTTCCGATCCCGTGGAATGAGCTCGCGCCCAAACGTAATAACGCCCTGGCGTCGACACGGAAACGTTGTAGTGAAGCACGGCCATCTGACCCGCTTCCGGCGCAAAGTTCACCCCTCGGATCAGCTTGTCGCCATGCGTCCGTCGCGTGTCAGGAAGGATTTCCAAGTACGCGCCGCCACTGGCCCCGGCCACGTGGGATGGATCACCGTCCGGTTGAATACCGGGCTCATGGTCTGCCGTCGTCAGGTGAAACGCACGCTTGTCAGACTTGGACTGCTTGAAGAAATGTTCTGCTTCAACCGCCAGCAAACCATCCTTCTCAACAAAGGTCACTTGATCATCAACGATCGGATCGGAAGCTTCTCCGACGCCGGGCATCAGCATCAAGGTGAGGGCAGCCAATCCGAGCGTCCCCGTGGGTAGTTTGAGTAGATTCATGGCGAGATCCTTGGTGGGTGCAAACTTGAAATGCATGGTATTGAAATCCACGTGTTTGGCACGCGTGGAGTTGGAGTGAAGGGAGGAGCGTTAGACCTTTGCCGTCGTGTTCAGAACGATCGCGTCGGCAACGGCTTCTGCGACCTCCGTGGTCGATGC
>JBPCVD010000648.1:0-8744 GCA_051010815.1 Rubripirellula sp. | reverse complement strand
GAAAGCAATGCCTGTTTCGCCTGCAGAAGGTCTTCACGTCGAAGCGTGTTCTCGTAGTGAAGGGCACGCAGCACCGCTTCGTAACCACTGAGCGATGCCCTCTCGATCCGTCGGCTTGATTGAACTGTCTTCGTCGCAATCGCGCCGTTGCGCCCCGCGATCCGGGCGACGACACTCAGCAGCACGCCATCCTGAATTTCCCACAGGCTTGCAGCGGCACGAGTCTCGCGAAAACGCTCCGCCCAAATCTGCTTGCCGCTTGCCGTCTCATAGACATGAACGTTAAGCCGAAACTCGGGTTCGCTTTGTCGCAAGCTTCCGGTGACCAGAAAATCCGCGTTGAGTTCACGCCCGACTCTCGACAGATCGAACTCCTCGCTACTCTGCTGTTGGGAAGAGAAGTACGCCACGACATCCACGTTGGAGAATCGGGACAGCTCTGTCGATAGATCCTCCGCAAAGCCTGTCGCGAGAAAATCCTGGCTTGGATCACCGCTCTGATTCTGAAACGGCATGACGGCAACGGTTGGCAACGTCTGGGTGACCGGAATCGCGGATCTGCCTGTCGCCTTCTGTGCTGGATCGCATCGAGAAAACGAGGGGACATACGTTCCTTTCGGAATCTTGATCAAGACCTCCGCGTCCCGACCTTCCTCGTAATAGTGCCTGGACAAGGCTCGCCGAACCTTGGCCGCCTGCACACGGACGACAGGATCGATTTGCGGGTCAAAGTCCGAATCGCGTTGAAAGACTCGAGTCGCGATCGTGTATTGCTTGATCCGATCGGATCTACCTGCCAACGTTTCGTCGACGACGAATCGCAAAAAACCCGCCATCAACTTTGATTTCGAAAATTCTGGGGCGGCAAGTATTTGATCCAGCTGCGCGGCAATCTCGTTCGTCGTCAGATCGGGATCAGGTTGATCTGATTGGCCGTTGGGAATCATGAACGAGATTGTCGAGTTGCAAATCGAATGGATGAGGGCCCGCGAACGGGACACTAGATTCTATCGACTGAAAAAAACTGCGTCGATGTTTGGCCCCGTATTCCGCGTCCTTTTTGCGTAGCTTACGCGCGTACGCACCGTAAAACACTGCTCCCAACGCGTGCCATCCATAGAGTTACCGGTGAACGGAAAAGTCAGCCTTCATCCCCTTTCTTGGAACGATGACGGCCAACTGATCAGGAAAACACATTAACCACCAAATCAACCTTCCATGGCCACGGGAAACCCAATTGCCGCTGCGACCGTGCTGGAACGGTACCCAGACAAGTGGCACATCATTGTCCAGCTTTGTCGAGTCGACGAAGACTTTCGCGAACTGTGCGACCACTACGCCGAATGCCTGACCGTTGTCACGCATCTGGATGCTGATACAAACGGAGACGCGGTTCGACTCCGGGAATACCGCGTGCTTATACGAGAGCTTGAAGTCGAAATTGAAACCTTGACCACCAAAACGCAGCGGGACCTCCCCACTGCCTCACGCCACGAAGATGGAGACAACTCATGAGCGAATTCTTCTCACTTCAAGATCAGGTCGCCGTCATCACGGGCGGTACATCGGGGATCGGTCTGGAGGCCGCAAAACGTTTTGTTGATTCCGGTGCCAAAGTCGTCATCTCTGGACGAAAAGATGGGACGAAGATCGCCGACGACATTGGTGCCACCTTTATTCAATGTGACGTGTCGAAGGAGGACGCAGTGGAGTCACTGATGGCCAAGGCTGTCGAGACCAATGGAAAACTAGACATTGTCGTCAACAATGCCGGAGCAAACTTTGGCTACAACGTGCTAATGGAAACCGACATTTCGGACTTCGACAAGAACTTCAACATCAATACCAAGGGTGTCGTTTACGGAATCAAGCATGGCGTGCCGCGGATGAACGATGGCGGACGAATCGTAAACGTCTCTTCGATGGCTGGACTTCAAGGTGCCGCCTACCTTTCCCCCTACGTCGCGTCGAAGTGGGCCGTGATCGGGATCACACGGACGGCGGCGATGGAGCTTGGCCAGCGAGGCATCCGCGTCAACGCCATTTGCCCGACCAGCGTCAACACACCGATGGCGAACACTCCCGAAGGCCAGCCACAATTGCGAATGGAGCGTAAGGCAGTGCCACTCGGTCGAATTGCTGAACCAGAAGAGATTGCGGCCATGATTCACTTCCTTGCCGCAACCGATTGCAACTTCGTCAACGGTCAAGCATTAGCGGTCGACGGCGGATTCAGCGCCGGCATGAGTATCAACGCCTACAACGCTCTGTCCGCAGAGTAGCAGATTCCCCAGATTTCATTTCCTTCCCGAGCACAAGCTCAGTTTCATATCGAAAGGAGACTCCCATGGGAGCCGACGGAGCCACCAAGACAACCAACGCCGATTTTCTGCACTACTGCCTCAAGCGAACCTGGATGGCCGAAGGAGCAAGCGAAGAGCACGGCACCGCCGTCGCCGACGCGCTGATGACTGGAATCCGGCAAGGCAAGTTGAATCAAGGACTGGGAGTCTACGAGGCGATCGACCTTACCAATCAGATGGGTCTGCTGGACATCAAAGCTGAACCTGAGATCGTGAACGAAGGACCTTCGTGGGCGGTCTACGACGGCCACCGATCAACCGGCTATTTCACGTTGACGCGAATGGCAAACACCGCCATCGCAAAAGCGAAAGAGCATGGCATCGCGATCGTCTTTGGCTCCAATCATCACGATGCGGGAAGCTTCGGATCCTACGCCTGGATGGCACATCAACAAGACTGCGTCGCCCAGACCTCGAACAACTCGGTCCCCATGTGTTCACCCTTGGGCGGGATGGGAAACACCATCGCCGTTCCGCCGCTCGATGCGATCGGTCCTTCGGGAGAGAAACCACCGGTGTGGATGAGCACGAAGTTATGCGAATGGTACGACGCTGACACCGCGCAAGCTGCTCTCCAGGGAACGAAGCTGAAAGGCGATTACGCGATCAATCCGGAAACCGGTGAATTGAGCGACGACCTCGCACCCTTTGCCGAACCAGTGGAGGGATACGGTCGCGTTTGGAACCAGAGCTGTTACCAGAACCTGAGCGGACCACGTGTCTACATGCTGAACATTTGGAACGAGTTGATGACGGCCATCATCAACCCACTGGGAACGATCACGCCCGAAGTTCCTAGCCTGGGTGACATTATCGACGGAAAAGCCGAAGGCACCTCCGTTGGAGGCAGCTACTTCCTTTGCATCGATCCGTCGAAGTTCGGTCCCCTCGCAGCGGTGAAGGAAAAGTCCGATCAATTCGCAACCGCGATCGAAGAGACACAGTCGTTGCCGGGCGGACGCGGCTGTCGCATGCCTGGCACGAGTGGTTGGAAAAGCCTCAACGCGAACACGGAAGAAGTGAAAGTGCTTGAAAGTCACTGGGCTCCCTATTTCGACACGCAAGCGGGGCGTCACGGCTGGACCGAAGAGAGTTTGCGGGCGGATTGGGAAGCGCAGAAGGCCTGATCCCAATCGACAGCAATCACGTATCCTGTCTCCACCATGCGTGCGAGACAGGCACCACCAACGCCCCCTTTTTGAGAGAAAGTTCGCACCATGAAATTGCTTGAAGGACAAATCGCAATCGTGACCGGAGCCACCAAAGGCAAGGGACTCGGGAAGGCGATCGCTGTGAAGCTCGCTGAACTCGGCGCCAAAGTGGCTCTGACGGGACGCTCGAGTTCGAAGGATGGCGTGGAGGCGAACGTCGCTGAAATCGTCGCTGCCGGAGGAGATGCGATGTCCGTCCTCGTCGATGTGTCAAAACAGGATGAAGTCGATGGGGCCGTGAAAGCGGTTGCCGACAAATTCGGCAAGGTCGACATTCTTGTCAACAACGCGGGAGTCGGTTTCGGATCGGCGATCCTGGACGAAAACGATGACCGCGCCTGGGACGCCAATTATGGGGTGAACGTCAAAGGAACGATGGCGCTTTGCCTTGGTGTGATCCCGTACATGGAAGCAGCGGGTGGAGGGTCGATCGTCAACGTCGCATCGACCGCCGGAATCGCAGCGAGCGTTGGGATGCCATACCCCTATGTGGCGACCAAACATGGATTGGTCGGCGCGACAAAAGTCATGGCATTAGAGTTTGCGTCCAAAGGCATCCGCGCCAACGTGGTGGCACCCGGCGCCATCAACACCGACATGCTGCAGCAAGCCTATGCCGCGATTGCTGAGGCTGAAGGCATTTCCGTGGATGAAGCGGCTGCGAACGAGAACGCCAGCATCCCGTTGGGCAGACCGGCCGAACCAAGCGAGATCGCGGACGCGATTGTCTTCCTGGCAAGTCCAGCTGCGTCTTACATCACCGGTATCGTTCTACCGGTCGCTGGCGGCATGGCACCCGGCATCTAAATCACACAAGCCCAACGCACTTAGACACTGCCACCTTGATTGGCGATTGAACGACATGAACAAACAAATGGACAACGAATCGCCTCGCACCGAGGAGTCAAGCAGCGACAATCAGGATCACGCCCATCCTGCTAGGCCAAACTGGAAACTGACGCTCGGTAAATGGATGTTTGTTGTCCCGTTCCTGATGTTCTTTGGCGCTCCTGTCGTCATCCCCTTGATGGGATTCAACGCCGGGCAAAGTGCTGCGTTGATCGGTGGTGTAGTCGTTGTCGCGGAGGTCATTTGGTTCGCAAGCATTCCGTTGCTGGGAAAAGCGGGATTCATGGAGATGAAACAAAACGCCTTTTCCAAAATCAAGTTGAAACAGGGTCCGATTGACGCGGCCCGGATCCGACTTGGATCGCGGCTGCTGGTTCTCGGTCTGGCGGGTCAGATCCTGCTGCACCTGTTGATGATTGTGGGATACGCGATCGTGGGAGCCCACCCCGAACGCATCATTTTTGGAATGTCCTTCGAACAACAGCTCGCGATCTACTTCAGCCTGCTCGTCGCATCTGTGTTGTGCACCGTTGCTGGCGTCTATGCGATCGGAGCAGACAGAGTCGGAATGATCTGCTCGGCGCTTTCGCCAAAAACGGATGCTGCGGCCTGAGCGATTCTCCAACCGGTCCCACGCCACAGCCGCACTTGAATCACCGCTACTGAGGTCGAAAACCGCCCCTGATCAATGCGCTACTTTCGAATCATCCGCATCGAGCAAGATTACAACAATCGAATGGTTCAACCTTGCGAACACGTATCGAAAAGAAAAGTACCTGGCGAAACCTGGGCTCCATCAGGAACACAGACACCCTCGCCGGCGAAACCTTATGCTTGATCTTCATTCGATTTCGCAGCCTGGAGAGAGAACGATGAAACGCCGACATTTCGTGACGCTCAGTGCGGCAGCTTTGGTGGTGAATCACGTCCAACCGGAAACACCTGCTTCGGCGTCTCCGCAACCGGGATCCGATGGGCGAGATGCAAAGCAACCCACGCCCCAGCAGGCCCTTTCAGATCTTGCGGAGGGTAACCGTCGCTATGCCTCGGGAAAGCTACTTGAGTTCCAGTTGAACGAAGGTCGTTTGCAGGAACAACAGCAAGGACAAAGTCCCTTTGCGACGATCATCGGATGCTCGGATTCTCGCGTTCCAATCGAGCTGATCTTTGACCAGGACCCGGGTGACCTGTTCGTGATCCGGCTAGCGGGTAACGTGATCGACCCCGATGTCGTCGGCAGCCTCGAATACGCGGCTGTCCACCTGAAGACTCCACTGATCGTCGTGATGGGGCATGAAGGATGCGGAGCAGTCACTGCCGCACTTGCCGCGAAGTCGCAGCAAGAAAAAGAACTGTTTGGTGTTCGCCAACTGCTTGCCAAAATCCTTCCTGCGATTCGCAACATCGACCAAACGCTTCCCCTTGAAAAGCAGGTTGAATTGGGTGTTGAAGCGAACGTGCGATGGGGCATGAAGCGAATCCGTGAACATCCGGACCATCGCAAAGCAATTCAAAACGGCAACGTCGTCGTAGCAGGCGCCGTTTACGAACTCGCGAGCGGTCGCGTTCGCTTTCTCAATGACTGAACCATTTATCATCCCCCTTTCTCGCTCACTTAGAGGTTTTTCCGATGCCAGACACCCCGATGAATCAGCCTCCAATGTCGGAAGAAAAGCTCCGAAGGCTGAGGGACTACTACGAAAACGGTCTCAGTGTGGACGGCATCCCTCAGAAGGTCAAAGACCATCTGGCGCGCGTCAAAGCAATGGGCGGCGGGCAGGGAATCGAATTCTTGAGCAATTTGAACAAGGATTACCTGGGTGCCTTCATGGCTCCATTTTCACGTGAGGTGGAAAACGCGGACATCGTCGTCGTCGGGCAACCACTCGAAAAATCAGCACCGATGAATGCGTCGCACAAGTATGGCCCGAAGGTCATTCGTGAACTCTCCAAGAACTTCATGGGCACTACCGAGCCGTGGCTCGACGGTGATTTCGATGTCCCCTTCGACGAAGCGCGAATCATCGACTACGGCAATATCGACACCTACGGGCAATTCGAATTGGCCGACGAAGTCCGGTACGTGCTTGAGCATTACGAGAAAATCGTCACCGAAGCGGGATGTGCCGTGATGACTTTTGGCGGTGATCACACTGCCAGCTATGCCCCGATGCACGTGCTCGGGAAACGGCACGGACCACTGGGGGTCATCCATATCGATGCCCATTATGATTTGGTGACCCATGCGGACTTCCCCTACCCGTACCACTCGGGCGCGATGTTCTCGCGCAATTACGCCGAGGGTTGCATTGACCCCAACCGTCACATTCAAATCGGTATCCGCGGTCGGATGACAGGACTTGTCGGTGGTCACGCCAAGAATTTCGGCGTCACGGCCGTGATGGCGGACGAGGCAAGACGGATGTCACCCGAAGAAATGGCGGCGCAGATTATCGAGGTTGTCGGTGAGGGGCCGACCTACATCACGCTTGACCTGGATGGACTGGACGCGGTTTACAATAGCGCCAGCTCCGCGGTTGAGCCGTTCGGACTCGACGCCTGTTGGTTATGGGATGTCTTTCGCGAAGTGCGAGCATCGGGCAAAGTGAATCTCGTCGGTGCCGACATCATGGAATACGCGCCCTATTGTGATCCCGCCAAAACGTTTGGTTACTACGCCGCCGCGTTCGGATGGAAACTCCTCTGTTGGCTTGCAAACGACGTTGCCAAACGCAACGGAGAGCGACGTGGAACCGTATGGCCTCAAGCTTTCGGTAGCGTCACGCTCGGTTAGTACGCGACAATGTGAATCACAGCGGAGCTGACACAAGGCGGCCGTCAAGCGGATATGACTTGTGTCGGCTGCGGTTTACAGCCGTCGAGACACAAGGCGGCGGAGGTTAACGCGGCCGTGGTTTACAGCAGCCTGCAACGTCTGCCAACGAAGCGCATGACGATTCCGCGGATTCGAAACGCAATCACGACTGAAAAGAGTATCATGAAATTCGCGTGCCTCGCGTCCGAGTCAGATTTGGCGCAACAAGCTCACGCTTTGATGAAAAAGCAACATGAACTTGTCTCGATGGAAGACGCTGATGTCATCTTGGCGTTGGGCGGCGATGGACTGATGCTCCACACGCTGCACCAAACGCTTGAAATCGACAAACCGGTGTATGGCCTGAACTGCGGTACGGTCGGTTTTCTGATGAACCGAATGCGTGAGGGAGAAGAACTTGTTCAGCGTGTCTCGCTGGCGGAAGAGACATTGATCTATCCGCTGGAAATGCTGGCCACGTCCGACGACGGTCAGAGCCACCGATACATCGCCTTCAACGAGGTGTCAGTGATGCGTTACAGCAATCAAACCGCCAATCTGTGCCTGACCGTGAATGACGTCCAACGCATCCCCAAGCTCGCGTGCGACGGTGTCCTGGTCGCGACACCGATGGGCAGCACGGCCTACAACCTCTCGGCTCGCGGCCCAATCATTCCACTTGGATCCAACGTGCTCGCGCTGACGCCCGTCAGTCCCTTTCGCCCACGTCGATGGGACGGCGCACTCCTTCCGAACGATGCCGAAGTCCGGATCACGAACCTCGACCCCGAAAAGCGGCCGATTGGGGCTTCTGCTGATTTTCATGAAGTCCGTCATGTCGAATCGATCGTGATACGCGAGGACCGATCTCGTCCTTATCGTCTCCTCTTCGATCCCAACCATTCATTGGAAGAACGTATCTTCAGTGAACAATTCACGCACTGAAGCACCGAACCCTGACACTCATGCCCGACTCAAATCTGCCCGTCATCGGAGCCCGCAAATGAACTCCTCTCGTCTTCGACATCGGATCGCGTCGATCTTAGGAACCGTGTGTTGCCTTGCCGCTGTCACGACCTCTTCAGCGCAAACAGGCACCCTGGCCGAACCCTTCCCGGCGCCCTCACCCAACGCGGCCTTGCATTACCAACGCGCGTTGTTGCAATTGGCTCATCTTGACCCTGCACAGCGCAAAGTGCTGACGCATCCGATCTGGGAAACCGCCACCAGTTCCGAACCGCGTCAATTGAAGCGATTGCTGTTGAGATCTCGTTTCGCGGTCGGCTCGGCCACTGCCGGAACGCGTTTGGCGGAGTGCAACTTCGGGGTCGACTTCTCGCAACTCGGCGCGGCGGCGCAACTGCCACACGCGGACGGCATGGTTCACCTCGGTCGTCTGTTGACGCTGCGAGCAATGGAAGCGGAGACGCGGGGTCAGTGGGAAGAGGCACTGATCATCTATTTCGACGGGATCCGCATGGGTCGACACCTGACCCACCAGAACAC
>JBPCVD010000647.1:0-3040 GCA_051010815.1 Rubripirellula sp. | reverse complement strand
CTGCATGATTGCAGTGCTGTGTTTGGGCTTGGCATCGCGCCAGCGACTTCAAGCTCAGGACGTTCAGCAGCCACCTAATTTTGTGGTGATTTTCACGGACGATCAGGGCTACGCGGATGTTGGTTGTTTTGGATCGACCGATATTCGTACGCCACGTCTTGATCAGATGGCAAATCAGGGAATGAAGTTCACCAGTTTCTATGCCCAACCGATCTGTGGGCCATCACGGGCCGCATTGATGACAGGTTGCTATCCGCTTCGCGTGGCCGAACGTGGCAACACAAAGCAGGTCCATCCAATTCTCCATAGCGAAGAGATCACGATCGCAGAAGTCTTGCGTGAAAAGGGCTACGCAACCGCGTGCTTTGGAAAGTGGGATCTTGCGACCCATTCGCAAACTAATTTTTTTGCCGATTTGTTTCCGGGTCACCAGGGGTTTGACTACTTCTTCGGCACACCGACGAGCAATGACAAACTTGTTCATCTCTATCGTAATGAACGGCTAATCGAGTCCGAAGCGGATATGGCAACGCTGACCCAACGGTATACCGATGAAGCGATTGGGTTCATGCGTCGCCACCATCAGGAACCGTTCTTCGTTTACATTCCGCACACCATGCCCCACACTCGCCTGGATGCTTCACCGCAGTTCAAAGGCAAGAGTGAGCGAGGGCTCTATGGCGATGTAATCGAGGAGATTGACTTCAGTGTGGGGCGAATACTCGACGCCATCCGCGAGATGGATCTGCAGGACAATACCTACGTGATCTTTACAAGTGACAATGGTCCCTGGCTCATCAAGAATCGTGACCTCCAAGACGGGCACTTGAAGAGCGATCATGGTGGTTCTGCTGGAGTCTATCGCAGCGGCAAAGTCTCGACCTTTGAGGGTGGCGTGCGAGTGCCATGCATCTTTTGGGGACCGGGCCGCGTTCCCGCGGACACAACTTGCGACTCCATCGCCTGCACGCTGGATATTCTGCCCACTCTTGCCGCGTTGGCGGGTGCGGCTGTGCCGGCAGATCGCGTCATCGATGGCGACGACATCGGACATTTGATTCACGGAAGATTTGAAGAAGCAGACGCCAACAAGGCCTTCTACTACTACTTGCGAGTTCACCTCCAAGCGGTGCGGCAGGGCAAATGGAAGCTGCATTTGCCTCGCGAGAGTGAACCGCTCGGCGCTGCTCCCTTTAGCAAGAACGCGCACATCGCGAGTGTGGATCGAATCGGATTCGATGCGCCGTTTCTCGTCGATTTAGATCGTGACCCCGGTGAGACGTCGAATGTTGCAAACGATCATCCTGACATCACGTCGCGACTCTTGGCACTGGCTGAATCGATGCGTGAAGACCTTGGCGACTACGACCGGGTTGGCAAGAACATGCGATTCTTCGATATCATCGGCGAGCGGCCAAAGAGACCTCCCGTTCCAAAGCCAAGATCACGAGCTCCGAAGGTCAAAAAGTGACCAGACGTTGCACGCATAGCAGGAGATTCCATTGAAAAATCAATCGTTGATTCACCGCTTGTTCAGCATGATCGAGCGGCGGTCCATAGATCATCGTGGGAGCGCTGCGATGTTGTTGGCCACCCTCTTGGTCTGCGGCGGGGTTGGATTGGCAACGGCTGCGCCTCCGAACATTGTCGTCATCTTTACCGATGACCAGGGCTATGGCGATCTAAGCTGTTTCGGTGCCGACCACGTGAGCACGCCACGTATCGACCAAATGGCGGCGGAAGGAACCAAGCTGACCAGCTTCTACGTCGCTGCTCCGGTATGCACTCCGTCTCGCGCGGCATTGATGACCGGATGCTATCCGAAGCGGATCGATATGGCGACGGGATCCAACTTCCTCGTCCTTCTCTCTGGGGACTCCAAAGGGTTGAACCCTGACGAAATCACGATTGCAGAGGTATTGAAGTCGGCCGGCTATCGTACAGGCATCTTTGGCAAGTGGCATTTGGGTGACCAACCACAGTTCCTCCCGACGCGTCAAGGATTCGATGAGTTCTTTGGTTTGCCGTACAGCCATGACATTCACCCGTTGAATCCGAGAGATGGGCGTACGAGGTTTACACCGTTGCCGCTTCTCGAGGGTGAGACCGTCATCGAAATGGAACCCGACGCCGATTTTTTGACGCGTCGAATTACAGAACGCGCAGTTGAGTTCATCGAAGCGAATCGAGACTCGCCGTTCTTTCTATATGTGCCGCACCCCATTCCGCATCGTCCTCTGCACGTGTCCCCGCCATTCACCAAGGGTGTGAAAGACGAGATCATGGAGAAACTCAAGCTGGAGGAAGATTCGATTGACTACAAGACACGTGACAAGCTCTTCCGTCAGGCGATCGCAGAGATTGATTGGTCCGTCGGTGAAATCCTTGACGCGTTGACGCAGCAGGGAATCGACGAAAGGACCCTCGTTGTCTTTACATCCGACAACGGACCGGCGATCGGTAGTGCTGGTCCGCTTCGGGGCCGCAAAGGAAGCACGTTTGAAGGTGGAATGCGAGAAGCAACCGTTCTGCGGTGGCCGGGTAGGCTTCCGGCCGGTGAGGTTTGTGGCGAGCTTGTGACTGCAATGGACCTGTTTCCGACGTTCGCAAAACTCGCCGGGGCCGAATTGCCTAACGACCGAGTGATTGACGGCAAAGACATCTGGCCAGTCCTCGCCTCGGGTGCTGAGAGTCCACATAAAGCCTTCTTCTATCACAAGCAGGAAACGCTCGAGGGTGTTCGGGTGGATCAGTGGAAGCTGCGGCTCAAGAATGGAGATCCTGTCGCGCTTTACAACCTAGACGACGACATCGGTGAGACGACGGATGTCCTCAAAGGGAATGAATCGGTCGTCGATGAACTGATGTCTCAAGTAGCTGCTTTTGAAGAGAGCATCGCGAAGGAGATCCGGCCCGCCGCGTACGTTGCCGATCCCGTGCCACTTTCGAAATAGCTTAGCCGTTTCAGTACAACATGGTGCCGAGCAGCCAATGGACAGCACTACTGACGACGCGGTGGAGTCGGCCTGACATGATGCGT
>JBPCVD010000646.1:0-11189 GCA_051010815.1 Rubripirellula sp. | reverse complement strand
TCATCAGCCCCAAACACACGCGAGACGGCGTCGATTGGGCTGTTGCACCTCATTCTGCGTGGCAACTGTCGGATGCGGTCGCGATGCCGGGCGACGTCGAACTCGCGCAACACATCGCGCA
Source organism: Rubripirellula sp. (assembly GCA_051010815.1). Taxonomy (GTDB): domain Bacteria; phylum Planctomycetota; class Planctomycetia; order Pirellulales; family Pirellulaceae; genus Rubripirellula. The sequence continues at coordinate 11,068 of JBPCVD010000646.1, read as the reverse complement.
GAACGTTCCAGGCATGGAGCTCGATTCCTCCGCGCACGTCAATGAACATGGGATCGAAGTTCAACTGCCGATTCTTCAACGACTTGCGCCACAGACTCGGGTCGCTGCGATTGCCATGTCAGGAGGCTCTTTCGATGAAGTGCAGCAAGCGGCAAAATCTCTTGCGGACTGTCTTCTTGGAATGAGCGATCCACCACTCCTGGTGATCAGCAGCGACATGAACCACTTCGCAGACGACGAAGAGAATCGTCGACGCGACCGATTGGCTCTCGATCAACTCGCGCAACTCGACCCGCGTGGCTTGCTGGACGTTTGCGAACGAGAAAACATCAGCATGTGCGGTCAGTTACCCGCGGCGTTTGTGTTGCTGACCCTGCAAGCGATGGGCATTCAAGCAAGCTTCCAAGAGATTGGCTACGGCACGTCCGCCGACACATCCGGAGACAAATCCCGCGTCGTTGGTTACGCCAGCGTGCTTTTCTAGCCATGATAGTCTCACCTGGATCCACTCCCGACAACGCCCGCATGCCGCGAGCTTCCCACCAACACACCCTCCACGGAAAATCCTATGTCCGACAAGGTCCTGATCATCGTTGGCGATGCCTCCGAAACGCTCGACACGATGTATCCCTATTACCGACTACAGGAAGCGGGATTTCAGCCGGTCGTTGCGGCGCCAGAAAAGCGTCTCTATCAAATGGTGATGCATGAGGTGAAACCGGGTTGGACCATCACAAAAGAATGGGAAGGCTATACCATCCCCGCGGATGTCGCTTTTTCCGAGATTGATCCTGAGGACTACGCAGGCATCATGTTCAGCGGCGGGCGTGCACCGGAATACATCCGCTACGACGAGGATCTGGTTCGCGTCACCAAACACTTTTTCGCAACCAACAAACCAGTTGCCAGCGTATGTCATGGCGTAGAGATTCCCGCTTACGCCGATTGCGTACGCGGTCGGCGGATGGCCACCGTTCCCAAGTGTAAATTCGACCTCGAGGTTTGCGGGGGAACCTTTGTCAACGAAGCCTGTGTCATCGATGGAAACCTCGTCAGCGGACGCACGTTCCATGACAACGGACACTATGTCGGCCCGTGGATCGAATTGTTGGAGAAAGCCAGACACGGTGAGGCGATCGAGATATAGGCGTCCACGCCTTCAGTCCCGTCCGAGGTTGACCGTCAAACTTCGCTCCACCAGCTGAACGCATCTCTGAACGAATCAAGAATTGATCAATCATCCGAGTCGGCCCTGGTGACCGCTGCGACATGTTTGCTTCGCTGGAGCGTAAAGTCGCAGCGAAGTGATCAATGGTCGCTGCTGCCTGGCGGGTTTTCACACTCAGGGTTCATTGATCCAATAGCCGTCGAGTTTATTTGATATCCTCAGTCGAATTCGAACAGAACCTCCTCCTTCGCTTCTGCCTGTATGTCTTCCATTTTGCCCGTCATTGATGCGGGGTTGCCAACCGGGATCGTTGAACCTTTCTCGGAACGAGTCGCTAGGGAGGGGGAACCGCTAAGACGTGTCACTCTAACTGATCTCCAAATCAATCTCGGCAAACTCTGCAACCAAACATGCACTCACTGCCATGTCGATGCGGGTCCAACCAAGACCGCTGAAAACATGAATGAGGAGACCGCGAATCGCATCGTCGAACTTTCACGACAATGCGATTCCCTTACCACAGTCGACCTCACCGGCGGCGCGCCAGAGTTGAATGCGAACTTTCGGCCTCTGGTTCGGGAATTCCGCCGTCGAGGCCTACGGGTCATCGACCGTTGCAATCTGACCATTCTCTCTGAACCTGGCCAGGAATCGCTTGGTCAGTTCTTGGCGGAAAACGGCGTGGACATTGTTGCCTCGCTACCGTGCTACCTCGAAGACAATGTCGATGGCCAGCGAGGCTCCGGTGTCTTTGAACGGAGCATCAGCGGTCTCAAGCAACTCAATGAGTTGGGATACGGTCAAGACAGCAGTTCCTTGCGTCTCGATCTTGTCTTCAACCCGACGGGCCCCTCGCTACCGCCTGACCAAGCCAAGCTTGAGTCGGACTACAAACGCGAACTGCACAGTCGTTACGGAATCAATTTCAACCATTTGCTCGCGATCACGAACATACCGATCAAGCGGTATGCCAAGTATTTGCGAAAGCGCGGAGTTCTCGACGACTACATGCGTCTGCTCGCCGAATCCTTCAACGCCCAAGCGGCAACGAATGTGATGTGTCGCTCCATGTTGTCGCTCAGCTGGGACGGCCAGATCTACGATTGCGACTTCAACCAGATGATCGATTTAGGCGTCGCTGGCCAATCGAACGCAACGGTTTGGAACATTGATTCACTCGACGCTTACGTCCACCAACGGATCTCGGTCGCCGACCACTGCTATGGATGCACGGCCGGTGCAGGCAGCAGTTGCGGCGGCGCCGTCACCTCTCAATCGAATCCCTGAACTGACTGGATATACAGGATGTCTAATGCCCTCGACACCGAACATGCCGTTCGTGAACGTTACTCTGCCGCAGCAGAACAGCGGGAGCCGCAACTCTGCTGCCCCGTCGACTACGACACGCAATACTTGAAAATCATTCCACAGGAAGTCATCGATCGCGACTATGGCTGTGGCGACCCCTCGAAATACGTTCAAGCGGGGGAAACGGTACTCGACTTAGGAAGTGGCGGCGGCAAGATTTGTTTCATCGCTGCACAGGTCGTGGGAAGCACCGGCAAGGTCATCGGCGTCGACATGAACGACACGATGCTCGACCTCGCACGTCGCAGTCAGGTCAAGGTCTCCGAACATCTTGGCTATGATAACGTGACCTTTCACAAAGGAAAGATTCAGGACATGGCGATCGATCGCGATCGTCTCGACGGTTACCTGTCCAAGCATCCGGTCCAGGACGAATCGAGTCTCAGGAACCTGGAGAGCGAAGTATCGAGAATGCGTCGTGAAGCGCCGATGATTCCGGACAACTCGGTGGACGTCGTGGTGAGCAACTGCGTTCTAAATCTTGTTGATTCAAGCGAGAAGGAACAACTGTTTCAAGAAATATTCCGCGTGCTGCGCCCCGGTGGACGTGCCGTGATTAGCGACATCGTGAGCGACGAAGTCGTACCGGAACGAATGCAAAACGACTCTGAACTTTGGAGCGGTTGCATTTCAGGCGCGTTCCAGGAGGTCGACTTCCTGCGTGCTTTCGAGCGGGCTGGATTCTATGGAATAGAAATGCCAATTCTGCAGAAAGAACCGTGGCAGACCGTCGAAGGCATCGAATTCCGATCCGCGACGGTGATTGCTTACAAGGGCAAGCAGGGACCGTGCGATGACTACAATGAGGCGGTCATTTATCGAGGTCCATTCTCGGTTGTTCTTGACGACGACGGGCACGAGTTCCGCCGTGGAGAACGGACCGCCGTTTGTCGCAAGACCTTCGGAATCATGACGCGAGCACCCTACACGGAGCACTTCGCACCTGTTCCTCCCCACCAAGCGGTTGCGGATGAGGATGCCCAGCCAATGAGTTGCCTCGGTGAACTCCGTTCGCCCCGAACTACCAAGGGCGAGGATTACAACGTGACGTCTTCCGATGATTGCTGCGGCAGCGAAGCCTGTTGCTAGAGGCTCGCATGTGGCCGCGTTTCAGATACATCGATGGTGTCCGAACGCAGTGCGTACGCACTACCAAACGAAGTCGTTAGACGAAGTTCTCAACCACGCCCACGCCCTGGACGCCTGACTCACGAAGCCGGTACGAAAACTCGTTGATCGCGAGCGTATCGGTGCGGACCAAGTCGCGAACAATGATCGCGCTGTCGACGATCGAAGCGCATTGATGGAGATGGGCTGACTGGGCTGTCGGACCATCAATGATCACCAATTCGAATTTGTTCTTCAGCAACTCAACGAGTTGCACAACCTCGAATGCCGTGGCCGCATTTCGTCCGCTTGGCGGCATCAATGGAATCAACGTCACACCGTCTTCGACCGCATGCACTGCGACTTCCTTGATAGGCAGGCCACCGCGGACAGTGTCGACCCAACCGTATTGAAGATCAAGTCGGAGGTCATCCGCCAATGTAGGGTCATCCGTATCGGCGTCGACCAAAGCGACGCGAATACCTGCCGCAGCAGCAGCCATCGCGATTCCGATCGCCACACTGCTGCGTCCCTCACCAGCCTTCGTACTGGTCACCAGAACGCTACTGAGACCAGAGCCTACCGCCTCTGACATCCTTTCGGCGATCTGCTGAAACAAGGTACCTTCGAAAAACAGATCCGCTACTGGCGTCGGTACGTCGAATACGTCGACCTCCCAAACAGCCTGGAAGGGAGCGAACGTTTTGGGATCAAATTGGCCTTCGGAGGACGGAACATAAGTCTCCTGTGCAATCTGCACCTCATCCATCTCTGACGGAGCCGGCGGAATCGCATTTTCCGATTCCAAAATTTCTCCGATCGGAGCCTGAAAGGCTGCTTCCGGTTGAGACTCGGGGACCGGCGTCTCTTCGTGGCCAACCGATCGACTGATCCGATCGCTTCCCGGGATGTCACGGAAACTCTCTTCTTGGTCCTCCGAAGGAGAAACGACCGGAGTGTCCTCCGTTGTGAAAAGCGAACGGTCGCTGCCAACCTGCTCGGATTCATGATCGGATGGGATCGCGGCCTCTTGCTGCTCGATTGGGCAATCCACAGACGGTCCCAGCAAATCACTGAGCGCCTGTGACACAGGAGAACCCATCTCGGACAAAATCGAAGCGTCCGCATACCCGGTCGCATAAGCCGTATGGATATGTTGCAGCGGATCGACGGCAGGCGCCGCAGGCTGCTCATTCGGGTCGTCGATTGGCTCCGCTTGAATCCGCTCGCTTGGCGAGGGCCTCTCACCAGGGAAATCTCCCTTTACTTCGACGGAGTTCGACGTCGCAATTCCCGACTCTCGCGTTGAGTCCGAAGGCACGCTCGGATCAATGTGTGGCTGCGGAACCTCATTCATCGCTTGGTCAGCACGCGCTATCTGGTCTTCAATGGGATCGACCCAGATGCGCGCAGTCGACGCGACCGATTGATCCAATTGGAGAGAACCAGGTTCGACATCGACCTGTCGTACATCGCCGGATTCCGCTGGGGCTACCGGGTTTTCGTTTGTCTGATCATTAGCAACTTGCGATTCGGGTGCCGGACCTCGGGAAGGGCGACGTCGCGAGAATGCTTTGACAAAAGCTTGATCACTCATGGCACGTGCAATTAGTTGTTGGAGGACGGGAGCGTCGCGTCGGATAGGTTTTCTTGAGTTGGCAGATACTGCGACCAGTCGACGACACCCGTGGGCGTCGAAGTTTGAACGCGTATGTTGCCAACCGGTTGGGCGATGGCGGATCCGGACGCCGCGTGCTGTGCGTCCGCCGATGGTTCGCCTGCAAGCTCTTCCAAGCTCGGCAAGCTGGCATCCGGCTCCCCCACGGGAATTCGATTTGCGGCCGTCATGACGTCGATCGACGTCGGCCCACTCACATATTCATTGATCTGCACGTTGCTGGAGGATTCCGTTCCCCAAATCGGTGCCGATGCGCCGGTGTACGGCTCCGTCGATGCATCAAAAGCGACCGCAGTCTGGTTGGCTTGATCGACTCCGGGTATCGCTGGCGACAGCTCCGATGCACTGGTTGGAATCCCAAGCGAAGCTTGATTGGAAAGGCTGTCTGCCGAATCTCCAGTCATGTTCTTGGCGATCGCTTCTCCGTCCTTTGCCAATCCCATCGACTCAACCAACGACGTTACATCGGAGGTGGAGGCTGGCTCGATCACATGCGAAGGAATGGGAAGCTCAACCTCGCTGCCTTCATCGAAATTTAGCCACTCGGTGCTGTCGGCCACCGACGAGTTGGATGGGCTGTTTGCTGATCTGCGTCCCGTGATGAGCGCGGCAGCGACGACAACCAATAGCAACACGACCACAATCCCATGCGATCCGATCGAGTCCATCCACGAGCGGCCTGCGGGTGTATCGCTCGAACTGGGAGCGTGCCGTGGCGGGTCGGTCCTGCGTGCGACGGTAGCAGGTGTCTCAGTCTTGGTGACAACTGCAGGTGGCATTGGAAAAGTTGGCGAATCTTCGTCAGAGTCATGCGGTCGAGACCGATCTTGATTCCCCTGCGCAACTTCCACGGCAGCTTTCTCGGCACCAGCATTGCCCGGCCGCGCATCCATCTCCGGGTCTGCGTATGCCGAAGCCTGTTCCTTCGTCACGCTTCCGGCCGCAACGAACGGCATCTGGGCCACGACAGGAGAAATTGCCGGCTCTGGCGTTGCCGAATGCCCCCCGTCTTCGGTTGGGGCGGTTGGGTTGGCCTGATCGACGTTCAAATTGGGAAGCTTGAACAGCGTCGGCGGCAGGGCGTTCGGACGATGGCTATCGTCCGCTTCGGGGCCGTTGCCATCATGGTGCGGCTGCCGATTGCCCTCATCGGGCCACTGCGGCGAGACGGTCATGCGATCTTCCTGGATGGTCGGATAGTGGATGGCGGATTCCACGAAAAACTGATTCTCAAGCGAACCCGCTAAAAACACACTTCTTCTAGATCGGAAAGCACTTCTCCGATCTTTAGGAATCTGCGGAATAGCCAAACTAAGCCAATGAGGCAAGATTGAATGGCAATGTCCCGTACTTCGGGTTGTGAATTGGGCCACTCACAAGGAAGATGGCAAGTTCTGTTCGACGACTTTTGCGTGAAACTGACACAAGATGCTTCAAGCTGATCCCACCGCCTGCCTGATTTCTGACCTGATCCGCGAGCGAATCCTGCTGCTCGATGGTGCCATGGGAACGATGATCCAACGTCTCAAGCTGGACGAAGCCGCCGTTCGCGGCGAGCGTTTTGCCGACCACCACAAGGACCTCAAGAACTTCTCGGACATCCTGTGCCTGACACATCCTGAGAAGATCACGGACATCCACCGCGCCTATTTCGAAGCGGGGAGCGACATTGTCGAGACCAATTCGTTTGGGGCGTCGCCCGTAGGAATGCTTGAATTCGACCTACCTCTGGAACTGGTCGACGAGATCAATCATGCGGCCGTCAAGTGCGCAAGGATTGCTGCAGACGAATGGAGTGAACGCACGCCCGACAAGCCACGCTTTGTCGCAGGATCGATTGGGCCGACCACCAAGCAGACGGCGATCAGCACGAACGTTGATGATCCGGCGCACCGCGACACGACTTTCAACGAGATGCGTGACAGCTACCGCGCTCAAGTGGAATCTCTGGCCTCCGCCGGTGTCGATATCATTCTGCCCGAGACCGCGATTGACACGCTCAACCTGAAGGCATGCCTGTTTGCTATCCAAGACTTTTACGATGCGGGAGGTCGACGGATCCCGGTCATGGTAAGCGGCACGTTTGATCAAGGCGGACGAACATTCGTTAGCGGTCAAAGCGTCGAAGCCTTTGTCACTTCGCTGGCGCACTTTCCCATGCTGTCGATCGGCATGAACTGCGCTCTGGGACCGGATGTGATGCGTCCCCATGTCGAGGAGATGGCTCAGGCGACCAGTACTCCTGTCAGTTGCCATCCCAATGCTGGGCTTCCCAATGACATGGGACAGTTTGATCTCGGCCCGAAAGCGATGGCGGATATTGTTGGCGAATATGCCGACAACGGATGGATCAATATTTTGGGTGGTTGTTGCGGCACCACGCCCGATCACATTCGCGCCATGGAATCTCGAATCAGCGGCCTCAAGCCGAAGCAAGAATCGAGCGGTCCCGTTTGGACGCGTCTCTCAGGCCAACTTCCCATGGTCATGCGGCCAGAGATCCCATTCACCATGGTGGGTGAACGTACCAATGTCACGGGAAGTCGGAAGTTCGCACGATTGATTCGCGACGAGTCCTACGAGGAAGCCGTGGAGGTTGCGCGCGAGCAAGTGCAAAACGGTGCGACAATCATCGACATCAACTTTGATGATGCGTTGCTGGATGGTGCCGAGGCCATGACTCGCTACCTGCGACTGATTTCTGGTGATGACATCGTCGCCGCCGTGCCAGTCATGATTGACAGTAGCAAGTGGGAAGTGATCGAAGCAGGCCTTCAGAATGTGCAGGGCAAGGCGATCGTCAATTCCATCTCGCTCAAGGATGGAGAGGAGACGTTTTTGCGTCGAGCGAAACTCGTACGTCAATACGGTGCTGCGGCAGTCGTCATGGCCTTCGATGAAAAAGGTCAAGCTGCTGATGAGGACAACAAAGTTCGAATCTGCAAACGGGCATACGATCTGCTGACGCAAGAACTCGACTTCCCTCCAGAAGACATCATCTTCGACCCAAACATTCTGACTGTCGCCACCGGAATTGAAGAACACGATAACTATGCCGTCGACTTCATCAATGCAGTCCGACGAATCAAGAAGGAATGCCCGGGCGCGAAGACGAGCGGCGGTGTTAGCAACATCAGCTTCAGTTTTCGCGGCAACGATCGCGTCCGTGAGGCGATGCACAGCGCGTTCCTGTTCCATGCGGTCAAGGCTGGTCTCGATATGGGGATCGTCAACGCCGGCCAACTCGAGATTTATGAAGAGGTTCCAGCCGACCTGTTGGAGCATGTGGAAGACGTACTGCTAAACCGACGCAGCGACGCAACGGACCGCATGTTGGAATTCGCTGAAACGGTCAAGGGAGCCGGCAAGAAGAAGACCGGCGAGGACCTAGCGTGGCGTGAAGTCCCAGTCGCAGCGCGAATGAAACACGCCCTAATCAAAGGAATTGACAAGTACATCGTCGAAGATACCGAAGAGGCGAGGCAAGAATTTGATCGCTGCTTGCAGGTGATCGAAGGTCCGCTGATGGATGGCATGCAGGTCGTGGGCGATTTGTTCGGCCAAGGCAAGATGTTTCTGCCTCAGGTCGTAAAATCGGCGCGCGTGATGAAAAAGGCCGTGGCCTATTTGGAACCGTTCATGGAAGAAGAGAAACGGGCTGCTGGTCTGGAAAACTCATCCGCGCGAGGAAAGTTTCTAATCGCAACGGTCAAAGGTGATGTCCACGACATTGGCAAGAACATTGTCGGTGTCGTGCTTCAATGCAACAACTACGAGGTGATCGACCTCGGCGTGATGGTGGCAACGGAAACGATTCTCGACGAAGCGGAAAAACAGAATGTCGACATGATCGGGCTCAGCGGTTTGATCACGCCAAGCCTGGATGAGATGGTGCATGTCGCTCGAGAGATGAAACGCAAAAAAATGGACTTGCCGCTGCTGATCGGCGGCGCAACGACCAGCGCGAAACACACGGCGGTGAAGATCGCGCCCGTCTACGAAGGCCCAATCATCCACGTGCTGGATGCAAGGCGCAGCGTCAATGTGGTCGAAAAACTGCTGAACAAAGAGCATAGCGCATCCTTCATCGACTCCAACTCGCAAGAACAAGCCAAGCTGGTCGCCGGTTACGAAAGCCGACAACAGAAACTGGTTCCATACGCAGAGGCCCTCGAAAAGCGGTTCGCGACCGACTGGAAGAACGCTACCGTCGACCGACCGTCGTTCACGGGTGTTCGCGTGCTTGAAGATTTCCCGATCGAAGAAATTCGACCCTACATCGACTGGTCGCCTTTCTTCATGACCTGGGAACTCCGCGGCAAGTATCCGCGAATCTTCGATGACAAAGTCGTTGGAACCCAGGCAAAGGAACTGTTTGACGATGCCAACGAGTTGCTCGACCAAATCATCCGCAACCAATCACTGCGAGCGAACGCTGTCTACGGATTCTGGCCCGCAGCAAGTGATGACGACGAAATTGTCCTGTACACCGATGAGTCACGTTCCCAGGAACTCGATCGATTTCATTGTCTTCGTCAGCAATGGGAACGCCGCGGGCAAAAGGACTTCCGTTCGCTAGCGGACTACATCGCGCCGATCGACAGTGGTCGCGAAGACTTCATCGGGGGTTTCGTTGTCACGACAGGCCTCGGAGCGGACAAGTTGGCCGAGGGGTACAAAGCTGAACTCGACGACTACAAGGCGATCATGGTCCAGGCCGTTGCCGACCGACTGGCCGAAGCTTTCGCAGAGTTGATGCACGAGCGGGCGAGAAACGACTGGGGATTCGGAACTGACGAAGCGTTTTCGAAGGAAGATCTCATCGGTGAAAAGTATCGCGGCATCCGTCCCGCCGCCGGATATCCTGCCTGCCCAGATCACACCGAGAAGAAGACTCTCTTCAAACTGTTAGAGGCGGAGAAGAATACTGGAGTCGAACTCACGACCAGCTACGCCATGATGCCCGGTGCGAGCGTCAGTGGCTTGTACTTCGGACACCCAGAGGCCAGATACTTTGCGGTGGACCGTGTCTCCAAGGACCAGATCGAATCGTACGCGGCACGGAAAGGCCAATCGATCGACGAGGTGGAGCGTTGGCTGGGACCGAACCTGGCCTACGATCCCGATTGATATGAGTTGGGCCTGCCTGCTACGTCGCCCAAAGGATCAATGAGCTGGAATTCGTTCCAGCGATAGTTCCGTGGCAACTCACCGCTGGGCGCGAGCTCAAAATGGACAACTCTTCGATGCATCGCGGTTGTGGCCTGAGCCGACTTGCTTCCGTGCAACAGCAAGGGCCGCATCGCGAAGACGTCGCCCCGTCCACAGTGAATCGTTTCGGCATCAGGTTGAAGAGCCTCATTATCGAGATCTTGCGAGCCGGAGATCACTGTCAGCGGTCCGTTTTCGTCGCACATCGGATCCAAGTGAAACCTCAAGGTCAGCATTTGATTCAACAATTCATGCGTCGCCTCCACATGAGGGACACCTGCTTTGCGAGTTGGCTTTGAAAATGGGTCCGCTGGGTCGCAATGACTCTCCACGGCGATGGTTTTATCTCGATGAATCGATAACGCCCAACTCTCACCGGGTGGCTTATCAAAGAACAATGCTCGAACCACGCCGGCCTGTGAGCCTACGTACTGTTTCACCAATCGCATCACTGCCGGCTGGTCAAAAAGCCGGCGCCAACCAGCCCAATGGGACAAGAGGTTGCGGCCCCCGACCAATCGTCCCCGTGGGGCCGA